>NZ_JBFUHM010000029.1:0-60928 GCF_056402395.1 Peribacillus sp. P4_B1 | reverse complement strand
GATACTAATAGATCGAGGACTTAACCAACGCTTTTTAAAAAATGAAATACCTTCTTATTATCTAGTTTTGAAGGAACAACGTTCCTGATATGTTTGGTGGCGATAGCGAAGAGGTCACACCCGTTCCCATTCCGAACACGGCAGTTAAGCTCTTCAGCGCCGATGGTAGTTGGGGGTTTCCCCCTGTGAGAGTAGGACGCCGCCAAGCCATTTAAAAGATCAGCCATTCGGCTGGTCTTTTTTGATATTCTGATTAGTGAAGAAGTCTTAAAGGTAAGAAAAAATTGCAGGTTTTGCATTTATCTTTTAGGGTATTTATGTAAGATATTTCAACTTTAATGTTCAATGAGGTATGTAACTACATATAATTTGGAGAAAATGGATATTACAGAAAGAAAGTGCGTTTAAGTTGCAAAATGCATTTTTCCTTGTATAATAATAGTCAAATATAGTCAAAGTCAGATTGGAGGAGGCTGAGTGAGAAACATATCTGATGTTATCGAAACTTATTTGAAGCAAGTACTGGAAATAAGTCAAAAAGATATCTTAGAGATTAAAAGAAGTGAAATAGCAGATAAATTTCAGTGTGTTCCTTCTCAAATCAATTACGTAATCAATACCAGGTTTACAATCGAGAGAGGTTATGTTGTAGAGAGTAAGCGTGGAGGCGGTGGTTATATACGCATCATGAAAGTGGAATCGCAGGATTCCGTGCAACTTATTAACCAATTATTATCGCTTATTGGTTCTAGGGTAACCCAATCAATGGCTGAAGGAGTAATTTCCCGGCTGATGAATGAGGAAGTCATCAATGAAAGAGAAGCAAAGATTATGATGAGCGTCATAGATAGATCTGTGATTTATATCGACCTACCTGACCGCGATGAGCTTAGGTCAAGAATTTTAACTGCGATGCTTACGACTTTAAAATACAAATGAAACTGGCAGAGGTGATGAACGTTGATTTGCCAAGAATGTCATCAGAGGCCTGCTACCCTACACTTCACCAAAATCATCAATGGAAAAAAGACTGAAGTAATGATTTGTGAGAAATGTGCTCAGGAAAAAGGTGAGATGTTCATGGATGCAGGTGGACCTGTTTTTTCAATAAATAATTTATTAGCAGGATTGTTGAATATGGAGTCGAATATTCAACAGACAAAGGCAAATGCATTTCCGAAAACGGAAGAGGTGCGTTGCCCGCATTGTCATCGATCTTATAAAGAATTTGTCCATATTGGTAAGTTTGGCTGTGCCGAATGTTATAAAACATTCAATGATCAGTTAAACCCTATTTTAAAGAGGGTTCATAGCGGCAATACAGCACATATAGGGAAAATTCCAAAAAGGATTGGTGGCACCATATATCTTCGAAAGCAAATTCTGGACTTGAAAGAAGTTTTAAAGAATCACATTAATGAAGAGGAGTTTGAGAAAGCGGCTGAGGTAAGAGATAAGGTCCGTTCCCTTGAAAAAAGGTATGAAGCACAAGAGGGAGGCGAGGAACTATGAGCTTGGAAAAGTTTGTAGAAAACGCCTTGAGTTCCTGGATGAGTGCCGAAGGGCCGGAGATGGATATTGTATTGAGTTCCAGGATTCGGTTAGCCAGGAATTTCAAAGACTTTACCTTCCCAACCTCCTTTTCTAACGAAGAAGCTAAAAAAATTATTGAATTGGTAAAAAAAAGAATTGAACAGGAAGTAACTCCGGAAATTGGAAAACTGGAACTTTTAGAGATTGACCAATTACAGCCACTGGAAAAGCGCGTTCTCGTTGAAAAACATTTAATCAGTCCTCATTTAGTTGAAGGTTCAGCGAAAAGCGCATGTCTCCTTTCGGAAAATGAAGAAATAAGTATCATGATAAACGAAGAGGATCATCTCCGTATTCAGTGTTTAATGTCAGGGTTGCAGCTAAAGGAAACCTTAAAGATTGCAAATGTTCTTGACGATTGGATTGAAGAATCCATAGACTATGCATATGATGAAGAAAGAGGATACCTAACTAGTTGTCCAACTAATGTGGGGACAGGATTAAGGGCCTCAGTCATGATGCATCTGCCCGGTCTGGTCCTTACACAGCAGATAAATAATATCATACCGGCTATCAATCAATTGGGGTTGGTGGTTCGAGGGATTTATGGAGAGGGCAGTCAAGCGTTGGGGAATATCTTTCAAATCTCTAATCAAATCACTCTTGGAAAGTCGGAGAGGGATATCGTTGAAGATCTAACGAGTGTAGTGCAGCAAATCATAGCTCAGGAACGCTCAGCGAGGGATGCATTAGTTAGGACTTCCCACATACAATTAGAAGATAGGGTTTTCCGTTCATATGGGATATTGTCCAATGCTCGAATCATTGAGACCAAGGAAGCAGCTACCTGTATCTCCGATGTTAGGCTAGGTATAGATCTTGGGTATATAAAAAATATTTCTAAAAGCATTCTTAATGAGTTGATGATTTTGACACAGTCGGGATTTTTACAAAAGTACGCAGGTGGTCCTTTAAGATCCCATGAAAGGGATATCCGCAGAGCAGCACTCATTCGTGAACGCTTGAATTTAACGGAATCTACCTCCTCATAGAGGTCATTAACCTCTGAGTGAGTACCAATATTCATGTAATAGATTTGGGGCAAGAAGAAGCTTCTGCCATTACTTAGAGAATTGTCAGCAATTTTATTCAAAACGAAAATTCTTAAGGAGGAATTCCCTATGATGTTTGGTCGTTTTACTGAAAGAGCCCAGAAAGTATTAGCATTAGCCCAAGAAGAGGCAATCCGTTTAGGTCATAATAATATTGGCACGGAACATATTTTACTGGGTCTTGTCCGAGAAGGTGATGGCATTGCAGCCAAAGCGTTATATGCACTTGGATTGGGTCCGGATAAGATACAGAAAGAAGTGGAAAATTTAATTGGCCGTGGACAGGATACGGCTCAAACGATACATTATACCCCAAGAGCCAAGAAAGTCATTGAGCTTTCCATGGATGAGGCAAGAAAATTAGGTCACTCATATGTTGGAACAGAACATGTACTTCTAGGTTTGATACGAGAAGGGGAAGGCGTAGCTGCCCGCGTGTTGAATAATCTGGGAGTTAGCTTAAATAAAGCTCGACAGCAGGTATTACAACTTTTGGGAAGCAATGAATCAGGTGGTCATCAAGGTTCAGCTGCTTCAAATGCAAGCACACCGACTTTGGATGGCCTTGCCCGTGATTTAACGGCCATTGCCCGGGAAGGAAGCTTGGATCCCGTTATCGGAAGAAGTAAGGAAATACAGCGTGTCATTGAAGTATTAAGCCGCCGTACAAAAAATAACCCAGTATTGATCGGTGAACCTGGGGTAGGTAAAACAGCCATTGCTGAAGGTCTTGCCCAACAGATCATCAATAATGAGGTTCCTGAAATTTTACGTGATAAACGCGTAATGACACTTGATATGGGTACTGTTGTGGCTGGTACGAAATACCGTGGTGAATTTGAGGACCGATTGAAGAAAGTAATGGATGAAATTCGTCAAGCGGGTAATATCATCTTATTCATCGATGAATTGCACACATTGATTGGTGCAGGCGGTGCAGAAGGTGCCATCGATGCTTCGAATATCCTTAAACCATCATTGGCCCGTGGTGAATTACAATGTATCGGTGCTACTACTTTGGATGAGTACCGAAAGTATATTGAAAAAGATGCTGCGCTTGAACGTCGTTTCCAGCCAATCCAGGTCGATGAACCGACTATGCAAGAGTCCATTCAAATTCTAAAGGGTTTGCGTGACCGTTATGAAGCCCATCACCGTGTATCGATTACGGATGAAGCGATTGATGCCGCAGTCAAATTATCCGACCGTTATATTTCCGATCGCTTTTTACCGGATAAAGCGATTGACTTGATTGATGAAGCTGGTTCCAAGGTTAGGTTGCGCTCATACACTACGCCTCCAAACTTAAAGGAACTTGAAGTGAAGCTAGATGATGTCCGTAAGGAAAAGGATGCTTCCGTTCAAAGCCAGGAATTTGAAAAAGCTGCATCGCTTCGCGATACAGAACAACGCTTAAGAGAACAATTGGAAGAAACGAAAAAGACTTGGAAAGAAAAACAAGGGCAAGAGAACAGTGAAGTGACTGTGGATGACATTGCACACGTCGTATCCAGCTGGACTGGAGTTCCAGTCACAAAACTGGCGCAAACAGAGTCAGATAAACTGCTTAATATGGAATCAATCCTCCACGATCGCGTAATCGGGCAGGAAGAGGCCGTCATTGCGGTTTCTAAAGCAGTACGGCGTGCAAGAGCAGGTTTGAAAGATCCTAAACGTCCAATTGGTTCATTCATCTTTCTGGGACCTACAGGGGTGGGTAAAACCGAGCTAGCCCGAGCTTTAGCTGAATCCATTTTTGGTGATGAAGATGCAATGATCCGCATTGATATGTCCGAATATATGGAGAAACATTCGACTTCACGTCTTGTTGGATCACCTCCAGGATATGTTGGATACGAAGAAGGCGGGCAGTTAACGGAAAAGGTGCGGAGGAAACCATATTCCGTCGTTCTGCTTGATGAAATAGAAAAGGCACATCCCGATGTCTTCAATATTCTTCTGCAAGTATTGGAAGACGGAAGACTGACGGATTCCAAGGGGCGTACAGTAGATTTCAGGAATACCATTCTGATTATGACATCGAATGTAGGGGCGTCTGCCTTAAAAACTGATAAGTATGTCGGCTTTAACATCCAGGATACTGGCCAGGACTACAAGAATATGAAAGGGAAAGTGATGGAGGAACTCAAACGTGCATTCCGTCCGGAATTCCTGAATCGTATTGACGAAACTATCGTTTTCCACTCATTGGAGAAGGACCATTTGAAACAAATCGTTACATTGATGTCGAATCAACTTACTACCCGTTTGAAAGAACAGGAAATTTACTTGGAGCTGACAGATGCGGCTAGAGAAAAAATTGCTACGGAAGGTTTTGATCCTGAATATGGGGCACGACCAATCCGCAGGGCACTTCAGAAGCATGTAGAAGATTATCTCTCCGAAGAGTTGCTTAAAGGTAATGTGAAAAAAGGGCAAACGGTCGTGATGGATGTTGTGAATAATGAGTTTGCAATCCGACAAGGCGAGCCTGTCAATATAAGTGAATAACCTGATTCCAAACTTCGAGGTACACGCAGATTTTTTTGCAGTGTACCTCTGTTTTTTATCCGTAGGTAGAAATGAGTATAAGTCGGACAAGGTAGAGTTAAAGTGGTTATTTTTTTAAAAAAACTTAGCCTTAAGAAGGTTTAAATAAAACAGAGGTATAATATCCTTAATATAGGTATTTTTTCCAAAGGAAGAGGAGTAATTTATGGCTGTAAAAAAGAAAACCAAATTTATGTGTCAGTCTTGTGGATATGAGTCAGCGAAATGGATGGGGAAATGCCCAGGATGCGGTGAATGGAACAAAATGGTCGAGGAAACTGAAATCGTTAAACCTGCTAGAAAAGGTGCATTTACCAATTCAGAGGTCAGAGGTTCCGGAGAGCGGGAGAAGGCAGCACCCATAACTACTATTCAATCAGAAAAAGAACCCCGGATTAAGACGGATTTAATGGAATTGAATCGTGCTCTTGGGGGCGGGATCGTACAGGGATCCCTTGTTTTGATTGGGGGGGATCCGGGTATCGGTAAATCGACCCTGCTATTGCAGGTATCTTCCCAATTGGCGCATAAACAGAAAAAAGTGCTTTATATATCAGGCGAAGAATCAGTCAAGCAGACCAAGTTGAGAGCGGATCGGCTTGGGACCATGTCAGAAAATCTACTGGTTTATGCTGAAACCGATATGGACTATATCCAACAGGCGATTACAGAGGTGAAACCGGATTTGGTCATTATTGACTCCATTCAAACGGTGTACCATTCGGAGGTTACATCTGCTCCGGGAAGCGTTTCACAAGTGAGGGAGTGCACAGCCTCACTCATGCGTATTGCTAAAACGAATGGGATTGCGATCTTTATCGTCGGGCATGTTACAAAGGAAGGTGCCATTGCAGGGCCTCGGCTGCTTGAGCATATGGTAGACACCGTTTTATATTTCGAGGGAGAAAGACACCATACATATCGAATTATACGTGCGGTCAAGAACCGCTTTGGTTCGACGAATGAGATGGGTATTTTTGAAATGAAAGAACATGGCTTGGAAGAGGTTGCGAATCCATCGGAAATTTTCCTTGAAGAACGGTCGCAAGGAGCGTCTGGTTCTACAGTCGTTGCATCCATGGAAGGAACAAGGCCAGTGCTTGTCGAAATTCAAGCATTGATTTCACCTACGAGTTTTGGCAATCCAAGGCGGATGGCCACAGGGATTGACCACAATCGGGTTTCGCTCTTAATGGCTGTTCTGGAAAAGAGGGTGGGCCTGTTGCTCCAAAATCAAGATGCGTATTTAAAGGTTGCTGGTGGTGTCAAGCTGGATGAACCGGCAATTGATCTCGCTGTCGCAATCAGCATTGCCTCGAGCTTCCGTGATAAACCAACAAACCCTGCCGATTGCATCATTGGTGAAGTGGGGCTGACAGGGGAGGTAAGAAGGGTGTCACGAATTGAGCAAAGGGTGCAGGAAGCAGCAAAACTAGGGTTTGAGCGGGTTATAATACCGGCGAATAATATAGGGGGATGGACGGCGCCAAAAGGTATTAAGATCGTTGGTGTTTCATCGGTTTCAGAGGCTCTTCAACAAGTGTTAGGGGGTTAAGTATGACAGATAAAAAAGGGTATGAGAAAACAAAACTGGAGATTCTGCAAATTGTAGCTCCGGGTACCCCGCTTCGGGAGGGTATTGAAAATGTCCTGAGGGCAAATACGGGTGGTTTGATAGTGGTCGGATATAACGAGAAGGTTCGAACGATTGTAGATGGCGGCTTCGAAATTAACTGTAACTGTACCCCAAGTACATTGTATGAGCTGGCGAAGATGGACGGGGCCATCATTTTAAATGAAAAGGCCGATACGATCATTTTCGCAAATGCCCAATTAGTTCCCGATAATAGTACACCTTCCACAGAAACGGGAATGCGGCATCGGACAGCGGAACGTGTAGCAAGGGAGACCAAATCGTTGGTCATTGCAATCTCACAACGTCGGAATGTCATAACTTTATATCAAGGCAATTTCCGGTATGCCCTCAAAGATATAGGAGTCATACTCGCCAAGGCTAATTTAGCCATTCAAACCTTGGAAAAATACAAGGTGGTTCTACAGCAGAGCATATCGGTATTAGGAGCACTGGAGTTTGAGGAAATCGTGACCTATGCCGACCTTTTGCAGGTATTTCACCGTTATGTAATGGTACTCAGAATCAAGGCGGAGCTATTAACGTATCTTAATGAGCTTGGCACGGAAGGAAGATTGATCCGTCTGCAGATGAATGAGATCCTGGCGGATATTGAAACGGAAGGGAAGTGGCTTATCAAGGATTATACCTCCAGCAATGATGAAAAACCTGAGGAAATCATTTCTCGGCTTCAAGAGTTGGCGATGCAGGAAAAACTGGACGAAAGCATACTTCTAAAGGTGCTAGGCTATCACGGATACATACATCTTGATGAGTCAGTACACCCCCGTGGTTACCGTATACTTCATAAAATCCCACGCTTGCCGGGTTTGATCATCGAAAATTTAGTGAAACAGTTCGGAAGCTTTAGCGAAGTCAATAAAGCAACGGTTGAAAACCTTGACGATGTAGAGGGTATTGGCGAAGTCCGTGCCAATAAAATTAAAGAGGGGCTCCGTATTTTAAAAAATCAACTGGTTACAAATAGAAGGATGTAATGTGCAGCTTGCCATTAAAATTTTCCTGAATTAGCTTGAAATGAATAGTGTTTATTTTTGACACTCAAAACTCAGGGTGCTAGGCTAATATTACGAAATAGAGAAGGAGTCATATTTGTAAATCCACTAATTCCTTAGGTGAATTTCACGTATATAATGAAAACGAATTTTCGAAGGTTTCATTTTATTTTATTGGTCAATAATGAATAGAGGGAGGTGAAAGGGATGTTAAAACGCATTATACAAGCATGCTTCTTAATAGTCGGCGGAACACTTGGAATGTTACTTATTCCAGAATTATTAATTGTTTTACATGCAGATGATATTGCTTTAATAAACAATCCTTATGTAAGTGTACTGTTGGGTGCCATTATCTTTTATCTTATTACTTTTTGGGCAGTAGATCATGTGATCTATTTTATGAAGTGGCTGGAGGAACAGCTTGTTAAGATACCAATTACGGACATAATCTTTGGCAGCGTCGGTCTTTTAGTGGGGCTGCTTGCGGCGTTCCTGGTTGGCTCCGCCTTCAGTGCCATCAAGGTGGTTCCGATCATCCTTACGCTTTTATTTGGTTATCTTGGTTTCCAGGTGGGCTTTAAAAAACGGGATGAACTATTGAATCTATTCACGAAAAATAATAAGAAAAAGAATTCCGAGGGTGAAGCAGGCGAAGAGGATGAAGAGGGTTATAGCAAGCGGCTGAAGATTCTCGATACAAGCGTCATCATTGACGGCAGAATTGCGGATATCTGTCAGACAGGATTTCTAGAGGGGACCATAGTCATCCCTCAATTCGTATTAAACGAACTACAGCACATTGCTGATTCATCTGATGCCTTGAAAAGGAATCGTGGAAGACGTGGTTTGGATATCCTTAATCGGATTCAAAAAGACCTTCCGATTAAGGTGGAGATGTACGAGGGAGATTTTGAAGATATTCAGGAAGTGGACAGTAAACTGGTGAAGCTTGCCAAAATATCGGGCGGAATGGTCGTTACCAATGATTTCAATTTAAATAAAGTATGTGAGTTTCAAAATGTGGCGGTCCTTAATATCAATGACCTGGCCAATGCCGTTAAACCTGTTGTACTTCCTGGGGAAGAGATGAATGTACAGGTCATTAAGGACGGGAAAGAGCAGAACCAGGGCATCGCTTATTTAGACGATGGTACAATGATCGTTGTCGAGGGTGGCCGTGACCATATTGGAAAACGCATCGATGTACTTGTCACAAGTGTACTGCAAACCTCTGCAGGTCGTATGATATTCGCTAAACCGAAACTATTAGAAAAAGCATTATAAAGAAGAGTAGGAGAAACCGTCATGTTTTATGAAGTAGTGATACCTGCAGCTGGACAAGGAAAAAGAATGAAGGCGGGCAAGAATAAACTTTTTATTGAACTATCGGGTATCCCGATTATTGTTTATACACTACGTGTCTTCGAAGAAGATCCTGACTGTCGGGGGATTATCCTTTCGATAAACCCGGCAGAAAAGGATTATTTCAGTCAATTGATATCAAAGTATGGGCTTAAAAAGGTCAAGAAACTCGTCATGGGCGGCAAGGAGCGCCAACAAAGCGTTTATAATGGGCTGCAACATGCAGGAGAAGAAATCATCCTGGTCCATGACGGAGCTCGCCCTTTTATCGATCTAGGGCAAATCAGTGAATTGACTACCGCCGCTTCCCTTCATGGAGGTGCCGTTATTGCAGTGCCAGTTAAGGATACGATTAAAAAAGCGGCAAACAAAAAGGTATTGGAAACGGTGGAACGATCAAGCTTGTGGGCGGTACAAACTCCACAGGCTTTTCGTGTATCCATATTAAAAAGGGCGTATGAAGAGGCGGAGGCTGAAGCATTTTTAGGGACGGACGATGCAAGTTTGCTAGAACGGATCAATGAACAGGTAGTTATTATTGAGGGCAATTATGATAATATTAAAATTACGACTCAGGAAGACCTTTATTTTGCAGAAGCGATTTTACATAAAAAACATGGAAAATGATGATTGGGGAGAATGATATGTTTCGAATTGGACAAGGATATGACGTTCATCAGCTTGTTGAGGGAAGACCTTTGATTATTGGCGGAATTACTATTCCGAATGAGAAAGGTTTGCTAGGTCATTCTGATGCGGATGTCCTTCTGCATACTGTTGCTGATGCTTGCTTGGGGGCAATTGGTGCAGGGGATATCGGAAAGCATTTTCCGGATACGGATCCTGAATTTAAGGATGCCGATTCGGCAAAACTGCTGCAGTATATTTGGGCGATTGTAAAGAAAGAAGGATATACCTTAGGCAATGCGGATTGTACAATCATTGCACAAAGCCCGAAAATGGCACCATATATTGAAGCGATGCGAGGCAGGATTGCAGAACTTTTAGATGCCTCGATAGATAGAATTAATGTAAAGGCGACCACTACTGAGAAACTTGGGTTTACAGGCAGAAGCGAAGGAATCGCGGCACAGGCTGTTGTCTTATTAGTTAAATCTAACTAAATTCATTTTTAGAGTGGATGCCTTTATCCCAATGTATATAAATGATAAAATAAACAATAGAAAAGAACGACTGGGAGGTCTATATATATCATGAGCAGCGATATTCGAGTTCGCTATGCACCGAGTCCTACTGGACATTTACATATAGGTAATGCACGGACGGCTTTATTTAATTATTTATACGCACGAAATAAAGGCGGGAAGTTCATCATCCGCATTGAAGATACCGACCAAAAGAGGAATATTGAAGGCGGCGAGGAAAGTCAGCTTAAATATTTGAAATGGCTTGGAATGGACTGGGATGAAGGTGTTGATGTTGGCGGTGAATACGGTCCATATCGTCAATCCGAACGGAACGACCTTTATCAGGAATTATATCAAGAACTTTTAGGTAAGGGTTTGGCTTATAAATGCTATTGTACGGAAGAAGAGCTTGAAGCAGAGCGAGAAGGACAGGTCGAACGGAACGAAACGCCAAAATATTCAGGGAAGTGCAAGCATTTAACTGAAGAAGAGCAAGCGAAACTGGTGGCTGAAGGAAGAAAACCAAGCATTCGCTTTGCCGTTCCAGCGGGGAAAGTCCTTACTTTCAAAGATATGGTTAAGGATGACGTTTCGTTTGAAACAGATGGTTTTGGTGATTTTGTTATCGTTAAAAAAGATGGAATCCCAACCTATAACTTTGCAGTGGCAGTCGATGATCACTTGATGAAGATTTCCCATGTCCTGCGTGGTGATGACCATATCTCCAATACTCCAAAACAATTGATGATTTATGAAGCATTTGGATGGGAACCGCCGGTATTCGGACATATGACGCTGATTGTAAACGAAAGCAGGAAGAAACTGAGTAAACGTGATGAGTCGATCATTCAATTCATTGAGCAATATGAAGAGCTTGGTTATGTACCTGAAGCTTTATTCAATTTCATTACGTTACTAGGATGGTCTCCGGTCGGGGAGGAAGAGATTTTCACGAAAGAAGAGTTCATTAATCTTTTCGATGCAGATCGATTGTCTAAATCACCTGCACTTTTCGATAAGCAAAAGCTTACATGGATGAATAACCAATACGTGAAGCAATTGGACAGCGATCGTGCAGTGGAATTGTCAATGCCTCACTTAATTAAAGCAGGGAAGGTTTCGGAGACACTAACTGCTGAAGAAGCAGAGTGGGTACACGGCCTGGTTTCCCTTTTTCAAGAGCAGATGAGCTATGGAGCGGAAATAGTTGAGCTATCTGAACTGTTTTTCAAGGATAAGGTCGAGTTCGAGCCAGAAGCTAAGGAAGTGTTGGCTGAAGAACAGGTACCTGAAGTCATGAAAGCTTTCCTTCAGGAAATCGAGGGGCTTGAAGAATTTAAAGCGGACGAAATCAAGAAGTCGATAAAAGCGGTACAAAAAAGCACAGGGCATAAAGGGAAAAAATTATTCATGCCGATAAGAGCTGCCGTCACGGGTCAAACACATGGCCCTGACTTGCCTAAGGCGATTTCATTACTGGGCAAAGAAAAAATTAAACAGCGAATTCAGAGTATTTTATATTAACAATTTGTCGAAAATGTAATATAGTATTTAATAATCTTACAAAAGAACGCGTAGATGGGGAGAAGTAAGCAAACGAAGCTTTTTAGAGAGAACCATAACCTGCTGAAAGTGGTTCAAGCCTCTCGTTTTCTGAAATGCACCCTTGAGTCCTTTGCTGAACTAACCTATAGTAGGCACAGGCGGAATGTCCTCCGTTACAGGGATTAAAGTTGGGGATGAAAAAAACAGGGGAAAGCTTTACCTGCTTCGTACATCCCAAACAGAGTGGAACCGCGCTAAAAGCGTCTCTGTCTATTTGGACAGAGACGCTTTTTTATATGCTTTAAAAGCTTCAAAGGGGATGTTGGAAAAGGGACATAGGGGGGAATCATTTTGTTAAAGATGTTTAAAGAGGATATCGAAGTGGTTTTTGATCAAGATCCTGCTGCACGCAGTTATTTCGAAGTCATTTTGACGTATGCGGGTTTACATGCTATTTGGAGCCATAGGATGGCTCACGCACTATTTAAGAAGAAGTTCTTTTTCCTGGCGAGAAGTATATCTCAAATCAGTCGGTTTTTTACCGGAATTGAAATCCATCCAGGGGCCACCATTGGCCGTCGTTTCTTCATTGACCACGGAATGGGGATCGTCATTGGCGAAACTTGTGAAATTGGTGACAATGTGTCTGTCTTTCAAGGGGTAACTCTAGGGGGGACGGGAAAGGAAAAGGGAAAACGTCATCCTACGATAAAGGATAATGTGTTGATTGCAACAGGAGCAAAAGTGCTGGGTTCCATTACTGTTGGTGAAAACTCCAAAATCGGTGCCGGATCAGTCGTTTTAAAGGAAGTGCCACCTAATTCAACAGTTGTGGGCATTCCAGGTAAAGTGGTCATTCAAGATGGTATCAAAATCAACAAAGACCTAAATCATTGTGATCTTCCTGATCCAATCAGTGATCGCTTTAAGGAATTGGATAGCGAGATCAGGTCCTTAAGAGCGAAGCTGGCTGAACAGAAACAGGAAGAAAGGAGTCTATAATATGGCGATTAAAATATATAACACAGCTACAAGAAAAAAGGAAACCTTCGTCCCAATTGAAGAAGGAAAGGTGAAAATGTACGTATGTGGACCCACTGTCTACAATTACATTCATATTGGGAATGCAAGACCGGCAATCGTTTTTGATACCGTTCGTAGGTATTTGGATTACCGTGGATATGATGTGCAATTCGTTTCGAACTTTACGGATGTGGATGATAAGCTGATTCGTGCGGCAAAAGAATTGGGGGAAGATGTCCCAACCATATCAGAGCGATTCATCAAGGCTTATTTTGAAGACGTTTCGGCATTGGGCTGCAAAAAAGCGGATGCTCACCCAACCGTAATGGAGAACATGGATGCAATCATTGAATTCATCTCGGCATTAATTGAGAAAGGATTCGCTTATGAATCTGAAGGGGATGTGTATTACCGCACTCGTAAGTTTGATGGGTATGGAAAACTTTCACATCAGTCCATCGATGAGTTGCGAGTGGGGGCCCGTATTGAAATTGGGGAGAAAAAACAAGATGCCCTTGATTTTGCCCTTTGGAAAGCGGCCAAGGATGATGAAATATCTTGGGAGAGCCCATGGGGGAGAGGGCGTCCTGGCTGGCATATCGAGTGCTCCGCAATGGTCAAAAAGTATTTGGGGGATACAATCGATATTCATGCAGGAGGTCAAGATCTAGCTTTCCCGCATCATGAAAATGAAATTGCACAATCCGAAGCATTAACAGGCAAGACCTTTGCGAATTATTGGATGCATAACGGGTATATAAATATTGAGAATGAAAAAATGTCTAAGTCCTTAGGCAATTTCGTTCTTGTTCATGACATCATTCAGAAGCATGACCCACAAGTGTTACGCTTCTTCATGTTATCCGTTCATTACCGTCATCCCATCAATTATAGTGAAGAAGTGCTAGAAAATGTAAAAGCGTCTCTTGATCGGTTACGGACATCTTATCAAAACTTAAAGCATCGTCTTCAAGTAAGCGACGGATTGACTGATAATAATGATGTTTGGTTGGAGAAACTTAATGAATTACATGAACAATTCACTAAGGAAATGGACGATGATTTTAACACTGCTAATGCAATTTCCATACTCTTTGAACTTTCCAAACAGGCAAATTATTACTTGATGGAGAAAAATACAGACAAGGAAGTCATTGATGCGTTCCTTGAAAAATTCAATATCTTATTTTCTGTCCTAGGTTTGTCCCTTGAAGAAGAGGGGCTTTTGGATGAAGAAATTGAAGGTTTGATCCAGCAGAGGATTCAAGCGCGGAAAGACCGCAATTTTGGGTTATCTGATGAAATTCGTGATCGATTGAAAAACATGAACATCATATTAGAGGATACCCCTCAAGGTACAAGATGGAAAAGAGGGTAATTAATGCTTCATTACGATAGTAAGGTAGATGCTAAAATGCTGAACAGTCTTGCTTTAGCTTATATAGGTGATGCCGTATACGAAACGTATATCCGGCATCATCTCATTCAAAAAGGAGCGGTCAAGCCCAATCTTCTTCACAAAAAAGCTACATCTTTTGTAGCGGCTAAGGCTCAAAATAAAATTATCCATTTTTTCCTGGAGTCAGATTGGTTATCGGAAGAGGAATCCGCCGTCGTTCGGCGCGGCCGAAATGCAAAATCCGGTACTGTACCGAAGAATACAGATGTGCAAACGTATCGTTACAGTACAGCCTTTGAGGCACTAATGGGATTTTTGTATTTATCCGGTCGGATAGAAAGAATGGAAGAACTTATCAAAAAATCTATTGAATACATTGAAGAAGAAAAGGGGAGTAACCCATGAGCGAAGAATATATCATTGGCAGAAACCCCGTATTGGAAGCTCTTCGCTCCGAACGGGACATTAATAAAATTTGGATAGCTGAGGGCTCACAAAAAGGCTCGATGCTTCCACTCATCGGTCTGGCTAAGGAAAAGAAGGTATTCGTGCAAATCGTACCGAAGAAAAAAATTGACCAAATGGCAGAAGGCATCCATCAAGGTGTTGTCGCACAAGTGGCTGCATATGAATATGTGGAATTGGATGACTTATTTGCAAAAGCGGCTGAACGGGATGAAGCACCTTTTTTCATGATTCTTGATGAAGTTGAAGATCCGCATAATTTAGGTTCAATCATGAGGACCGCTGATGCAGTCGGGGCCCATGGAATCATCATTCCGAAAAGAAGAGCGGTGGGCTTGACGGCAACTGTGGCTAAAGCCTCGACGGGTGCAATCGAATATATTCCGGTAGCTCGCGTTACAAATTTGGCAAGGGCAGTCGAAGAGTTGAAAGAGCGTGGAGTATGGATAGTCGGTACCGATGCGAAAGGAAGCGATGATTACCGTAACATGGACGGAAAGATGCCTATTGGACTTGTTATCGGTAGTGAAGGAAAAGGTATGGCCCGGTTAATGAAGGATAAATGTGATTTTCTCATCCGTCTCCCTATGGCAGGACAAGTAACATCGTTAAATGCATCGGTAGCAGCCGGTTTATTGATGTATGAGGTTTATAGAAAAAGAAATCCCCTAGGGCAATGATGGGATGAATATTCTGTTGGTGGACGGTTATAACATTATTGGAGCCTGGCCGGAACTGAGAGAATTAAAAGAAAGGGATCTTGCTGCTGCAAGAGACCGGTTGATT
The DNA here is from genome assembly GCF_056402395.1 of Peribacillus sp. P4_B1. NCBI lineage: Bacteria > Bacillati > Bacillota > Bacilli > Caryophanales > Bacillaceae > Peribacillus > Peribacillus sp. P4_B1. The sequence goes on along the minus strand of NZ_JBFUHM010000029.1, from coordinate 45,353 downwards.
GAAATGATGGCGGAATATCAAGCATTTACCGGATACCGCGTAATTATCGTATTTGATGCTCAATACGTTCAGGGAATTGCCCGTATATTCAAAAATCACAAAGTTGACGTAATTTTTACAAAAGAAAATGAGACTGCCGATGAAAGAATAGAAAAGATGGCCATTGAACTGAATAATGTCAAAACGCAAATTCAAGTGGCAACCTCTGACTTCACGGAACAGTGGGTGATCTTTGGTCAAGGGGCTCTAAGGAAATCTGCTCGTGAATTGCTTATTGAAATGGAAGAAATTCAAGGGGAAATCAAGAAAGATGTAAGAAAAACAACGACGATAAAACCTGCAGCTAAAATTCCTTTAAGTGAAGAAGTGGCAGAAATTTTCGAAAAATGGCGCCGGGGTAAAATTTGAACCATTGACGGGTAAATTTTACCTGCTGTATAATATTTCTATCTGAGTCAGGTCAGGGGGATATAATGTGGGTCTCAAATTCGGAATGAAACTGAACGAAAAGTATCTGCAGTTTGAGGATGATGAATTGATAAGGTTGGTACACACTGGAGACAGTGAAGCGCTGGATTATTTGATCCAAAAGTATCGTAATTTTGTTAGAGCAAAGGCAAGGACTTATTTCTTAATTGGTGCAGATAAGGAAGACATCGTGCAAGAAGGTATGATTGGTTTATATAAAGCCGTCCGTGATTTTAAAGGGGATAAGTTATCTTCCTTTAAAGCATTTGCAGAACTGTGCATTACGAGGCAGATCATTACAGCTATCAAAACAGCAACACGTCAAAAACATATTCCGCTCAATTCCTATGTTTCCCTGGACAAACCCATTTATGATGAGGAATCGGACCGAACTCTAATGGATATTATATCGGGTACGAAAGTTTTGGACCCGGAAGAACTGATCATCAACCAAGAAGAGTTTGACGATATCGAATTAAAGATGGCTGAGCTCCTGAGTGATCTTGAGAGAAAAGTGTTAGCTCTTTACCTGGATGGACAAACCTACCAAGAAATTTCGGAAGAGTTGAACCGGCATGTTAAGTCAATCGACAACGCCCTTCAGCGGGTGAAAAGAAAGCTCGAGCGCTATCTGGAAGTAAGGGAAATCAGTTTATAATCCCTCCGCTTTTTCCGCTTAATTTCATCTGTCCCTTCTCCACATGGTAGTTTATTATTCACTATGTTAGAAACCGATATTTTGATTTCCGGTATCCATAATGGGCTAAACCTGCTTTGATATTGACAATAAAAGACAGCCGTGATAAGGTTTTATGGATATAGTAGATAGGATAGGTGTATCTAATGCGAAAAAAAATAGTTCTTGCCTGCATTGATTGCGGTTCAAGAAATTATAGTTATGAGAGCAAACAATCGACAAGCGGCGAACGCCTGGAAATCAAGAAATTTTGCAGTACGTGCAACTCACACTCGATTCATAAAGAAACGAAATAACCGTTTTATAAATAGATTGACAGAAGCTTCTAATGCTTGGAGGTACATTCATGAAACGTTTTACCGAATTTTTCAGCGGTGTCGCTCGCGAAATGCAAAAAGTAAGCTGGCCGAAACGCAAGGAGCTTACCAAATATACAATCGTGGTAGTAACGACTGTATTGTTTATGGCTTTTTTCTTTACAGTGGTCGATTTGGGCATTTCCGAATTAATTCGCTTAGTTATTGAATAAGAGATTCGAAAATAAGGTATAATAGTGATAGAATAATATGTGTCAGCAGAAAAGCCCGGAAACGGGTTTTTTAATTTGTCTTTTTTATGAAGTGAAGAAGTTCCAAATCGAGCACTGCTGTAATATGAATCATCACAATATATTCTAGTTAAGCCGGGATGACGCCGGAATTGGCTTTTTGGCTAAAACGTTCAAAGATAAAGATTAATAAAGAAAATGATTGATTGCAGGGAGGGAAGGACTTTAAAGTCCTAACACATGGAAAAGAATTGGTATGTAGTTCACACCTATTCAGGTTACGAGAACAAAGTTAAGGCTAACTTGGAAAAACGTGTGGAAACTATGGGGATGGAAGACAAGATCTTTCGCGTTGTAGTTCCAGAAGAAGAAGAAACGGAAATGAAAGATGGCAAAAAGAAAGTGACCAAAAAGAAAGTATTTCCAGGTTATGTATTAGTTGAGATCATCATGACGGATGATTCTTGGTATGTAGTCCGGAATACACCTGGTGTAACTGGTTTCGTAGGTTCATCTGGAGCTGGGTCAAAACCGACTGCGTTGCTACCGGAAGAAATTGAAGTCGTTCTTAAACGAATGGGCGTAGATGAAAGTAAATTCGAAGTTGATTTTGAAATCGGCGAAACCGTTCAAGTTAAAGAAGGACCTTTTGCAACCTTTGCAGGGCCGATTGAAGAACTTGATAAAGATAAAGGTAAAGTAAGGGTCCTAGTCAATATGTTCGGCCGTGATACACCGGTTGAACTTGATTTTAATCAAGTGGAAAAATTATAAACGGAAAAAAACTTGAAATTACCTTTTGAAAGTGGTAAAATTTCAAAGGTCAGTATGTTTCAATTTTTAGGCCTCAACGATACAAGCATTCTTTATTAATATATAAAGAATTCAAGATGAGTGGGAGGGTATACCCCTATTACCACATCACGGACTTATAAGGAGGTGTGTCTCGTGGCTAAAAAAGTAATTAAAATGGTTAAATTGCAAATTCCTGCTGGTAAAGCGAATCCGGCACCGCCAGTCGGTCCTGCATTAGGTCAAGCTGGTGTAAACATCATGGGATTCTGTAAGGAGTTCAACGCTCGTACAGCAGATCAAGCTGGTCTAATTATTCCTGTTGAAATCACGGTATTTGAAGACCGTTCATTTACATTCATTACAAAAACTCCACCGGCTGCAGTATTGCTTAAGAAAGTAGCTGGTATCGAGTCTGGTTCTGGTGAACCTAACCGTAATAAAGTTGCTACAGTCAAGCGTGATCAAGTGCGCGAGATTGCTGAAACTAAAATGCCTGACCTAAACGCTGCAAGCGTTGAAGCTGCAATGCGTATGGTTGAAGGTACTGCTCGCAGCATGGGTATTGTCATCGAAGACTGATCCATGTAATTGCTATTTGTTTCTACGGGGTTGCGATTGATACTCGCAACCTTTATTCGTGGGAGGTTATTCCGTTAAAACCACAATTTAGGAGGATTTATATCATGGCGAAAAAAGGTAAAAAGTATCTTGAAGCAGCTAAGCTTGTAGAAGTTTCTAAGGCTTATGCTGTAACTGAAGCAATCGAAGTTGCTAAAAAAGCAAACTTCGCAAAATTCGATGCGACTGTTGAAGTGGCTTTCCGTTTAGGCGTAGACCCTAAGAAAGCTGACCAACAAATTCGTGGAGCGGTTGTTCTACCGAATGGTACTGGTAAAACTCAACGCGTATTAGTATTCGCTAAAGGCGAAAAAGCAAAAGAAGCGGAAGCTGCTGGTGCTGACTACGTTGGTGAATCTGACTTCATCAACAAAATCCAACAAGGATGGTTCGAATTCGATGTAATCGTTGCGACTCCAGACATGATGGGTGAAGTTGGTAAACTTGGCCGCGTATTAGGACCTAAAGGTTTAATGCCTAACCCTAAAACTGGCACAGTAACATTCGACGTAACAAAAGCTGTTAATGAAATCAAGGCTGGTAAAGTTGAATACCGCGTAGATAAAGCTGGAAACATCCATGCTCCAATCGGTAAAGTATCTTTCGAGGATGCTAAACTAGTGGAAAACTTCACTACTATCTATGATACATTAATGAAAGTTAAACCTGCGGCTGCTAAAGGAACTTACATGAAAAACGTTTCTGTAACAACTACAATGGGCCCTGGTGTGAAAGTTGATCCTTCTACTTTCAATAAATAATTGACATTCCAAAACTATTATTGTTATAATAAGTTTTGTTGTGAATAAATGAATATCATTTGTACCGTAGACAGTAGGTGCTCCATTCGAGCTTAATTCCCTGCCGAGGTAATTCGATAATAATAGTCCTTGACTATGACTTTTGAAATTACTGCCTTCATGTCTGCAATAGAGATGAAGGCTTTTTCTTTGAAACGGTATAAATGTTTTCAAGCAAATCTACAGGAGGTGTAAGGATGAACGCAATTATTGAACAAAAGCAAAAAATCGTTGCTGAGATTACTGATAAATTAACTGCAAGCCAATCAACAGTAGTTGTTGACTACCGTGGATTGACTGTTGCTGAATTAACAGAACTTCGTAAGCAACTTCGTGAAGCTGGCGTTGAGTTTAAGGTTTACAAAAACTCTTTAACTCGTCGTGCTGCTGAAAGTGCTGAACTTAGCACTTTGAACGAATCATTAACAGGACCAAACGCAATTGCATTCTCAAATGAAGATGTTATTGCGCCAGCAAAAATCCTTAACGATTTTGCGAAAAAACATGAAGCGTTAGAAATCAAAGCTGGAGTTATCGAAGGAAATGTTGCAACTGCAGAAGAAATTAAAGCTCTTGCAGAACTACCTTCACGCGAAGGCCTACTTTCAATGCTACTCAGCGTGCTACAAGCACCTATGCGCGGACTTGCTCTTGCTACAAAAGCAGTTGCAGATCAAAAAGAAGAACAAGGCGCGTAAGCTAACCGCTTATTTAGCCTATTGATTCAAAAAAAAAACCAACCATTTCGAGGAGGAAATAACAATGACTAAAGATCAAATCTTAGAAGCAGTTAAAAACATGACTGTTTTAGAATTAAACGACCTTGTAAAAGCAATCGAAGAAGAATTTGGCGTAACTGCTGCTGCACCTGTAGCTGTAGCTGCTGCTGGTGGCGCTGCTGCTGAAGAGCAAACTGAGTTTGATGTAATCCTTACATCTGCTGGAGACCAAAAAATCAAAGTTATCAAAGCTGTACGTGAAGTAACAGGTCTTGGACTTAAAGAAGCAAAAGAACTTGTTGACAACACTCCAAAAGCAATCAAAGAAGGCGCTTCTAAAGAAGAAGCTGAAGAAGTTAAAGCTAAACTTGAAGAAGTTGGAGCTGGCGTTGAAGTTAAGTAATCTTGCATAAACAAAAAGCTCGCTATCACTGGCGGGCTTTTTTCTTCATTTTAAAGAAAATGACGGAAATTTGCCGTTAATGGTTTGATTAAAAGGATTTCGTCAAACATCCCGGCATGCAAGCATCCATTCTTCAAATCTCTTCTCAATAAATCTTCAATATTCCTTTTCTGATAGGGGGAGATGACTCTGACAGAGCATTACTACTCACATAAACCGGATGTCGTAAGCAATCCGAAATTTTGGGATTTTACATTAAAGGGACGTACCTTTCGCTTCAAAAGTGATAATGGTGTTTTTTCGAAAAAAGAAGTTGATTTCGGATCGCGTCTTTTGGTTGAAAGTTTTAACCTAGATGAAGCTGTGGAAGGAGATATTCTTGATGTTGGTTGCGGTTATGGACCGATCGGAATATCGATTGCGGCAGCTTATCCCGATAGAACGATAGAAATGATTGATATAAATAGCCGGGCAGTTGAATTGTCAAAAGAGAATGCCGCTTCTAATGGGATTGCAAATGTAAAGATTTACGCAAGTGATCGTTTTGACAAAGTTGGCTCCAATCAATTCGCGGCAATTCTTACGAACCCTCCCATTCGCGCAGGCAAAAGTGTAGTCCACGAAATTTTAGAAGAAGGCTATCGCAGTTTGGTGGCTGGTGGAGAATTATGGGTTGTCATTCAAAAAAAACAAGGAGCTCCATCCGCTATGGATAAAATGGAGCAATTATTTGGAAATATTGAAGTGCCCGTTAAGAAAAAAGGTTACTATGTACTATTATCCAAAAAGGTTTGACTCTAAATTTTCGCTATGTTAGTATTATAAAATGCATATATATAATTCCGTTACTATGCAATTTTTATACCATTGGTGTATAACCAATGGATAATATGGGAAAAATATATAAATAATAGTTCGTTTTATGAGAAATAGTGGTTTTTAAAATAAAAACCATTTTCTTTTTGTCTATGGAAATGATTCCTTTTCCGAGGCAATTGGATCCTTATAACGCTTGATTTAAGGGGTGAATCAGTTGACAGGTCAACTTGTTCAGTATGGACGACACCGCCAACGTAGAAGTTATGCAAGAATCAGTGAGGTTTTGGATCTTCCGAATCTGATTGAAATTCAAACAGCTTCTTATCAATGGTTTCTAGATGTAGGTTTAAAGGAAATGTTCCAGGATATTTCTCCTATTGAGGATTTTACAGGTAATTTATCGTTAGAATTCATCGATTACAGCTTAGCTGAGCCGAAGTATTCTGTAGAAGAAACAAAAGAACGCGATGTTACGTATTCTGCACCGCTTCGAGTGAAAGTGCGCCTTGTTAACAAAGAAACAGGGGAAGTGAAAGACCAGGATGTATTTATGGGCGACTTCCCGCTGATGACTGAAACAGGTACATTTGTAATCAATGGTGCTGAACGGGTAATTGTATCCCAATTAGTGCGCTCACCGAGTGTTTACTACAATGGGAAAATGGATAAAAACGGTAAGCTTGGATTCTCTGCGACCGTTATTCCTAACCGTGGTGCATGGCTTGAATATGAAACAGACGCCAAGGATGTTGTGTATGTTCGAATCGATCGCACCAGGAAATTGCCTATCACGGTATTGATGCGTGCCCTTGGATTCGGAACAGATCAAGAAATCATTGATTTGATTGGAGACAACGAATACCTTCGCAACACTCTTGAAAAGGATAACACTGAGAGTGTAGATAAAGCATTGCTAGAAATCTATGAGCGTCTACGCCCAGGTGAACCACCTACTGTCGATAACGCGAAAAGTCTTTTAGTATCCCGCTTTTTTGATCCAAAACGTTATGATTTAGCAAATGTAGGTCGTTATAAAATAAACAAAAAACTGCATATTAAGAACCGTTTATTCGGACAGCGTATTGCAGAGACCTTGATTGATCCTGAAACAGGAGAAATCATCGTGGAAAAAGGTACAATGCTTGATCGTCGGACTCTTGATAGGATCCTGCCTCATATCGAAGCTGGAATCGGATTCAAAACATTCCATCCATCAGGTGGTGTAGTAGAAGAAGAAACCCTTCTTCAACCTATTAAAGTGTTTGCACCAAATGATGCTGAAGGCGAAAAAGTAATCAATATCATCGGTAATGCCTATGTGACCGACCAGGTCAAAAACATTACTCCAGCTGATATCATTTCTTCCATTAGTTATTTCTTTAACTTATTGCATGGTGTGGGAATCACGGATGACATTGACCATTTAGGTAACCGTCGTCTGCGTTCCGTTGGTGAATTGCTGCAAAACCAATTTAGAATTGGTTTATCCCGTATGGAGCGTGTCGTTCGTGAAAGAATGTCTATTCAGGATACGAATACAATTACTCCGCAGCAACTAATTAACATTCGCCCAGTAATTGCATCAATTAAAGAGTTCTTTGGAAGCTCACAGCTTTCCCAATTCATGGATCAAACGAACCCGTTGGCTGAATTGACGCATAAACGTCGTCTATCTGCATTGGGACCTGGTGGTTTGACACGTGAGCGTGCGGGCTTTGAAGTACGTGACGTTCATTATTCCCACTATGGCCGCATGTGTCCGATTGAAACGCCTGAGGGACCAAATATTGGTTTGATTAACTCATTATCCAGTTTTGCTAAGGTTAACCCATATGGCTTCATTGAAACACCATATCGCCGTGTGGATCCCGAAACAGGCAAAATTACAAGCCAAATCGATTACTTAACAGCTGATGAGGAAGACAATTATGTAGTTGCCCAAGCGAATGTACGTCTATCAGATGACGGGTCATTCCTTGATAATGACGTTGTTGCACGTTTCCGCGGTGAAAATACCGTTGTTCCGCGTGACCGCGTAGATTACATGGATGTATCTCCTAAACAGGTTGTATCTGCTGCGACAGCATGTATTCCTTTCTTGGAAAATGATGACTCCAACCGTGCCCTTATGGGAGCGAACATGCAACGTCAAGCAGTGCCTTTGCTGCAACCGGAAGCCCCTCGAGTCGGAACGGGTATGGAATATGTTTCAGCGAAAGACTCCGGTGCTGCTGTCATCTGTAAACACCCTGGTATCGTAGAGCACGTTGAATCACGTGAAGTATGGGTACGTAGGGTAAGTGAAGTTGACGGACAGCAAGTAAAAGGAAATCTTGATAAATACCGTCTATTAAAATTCATTCGTTCTAACCAAGGAACGTGCTATAATCAACGCCCTATCGTAAGTGTTGGCGACAACGTTGTAAAAGGTGAGATTCTTGCTGATGGTCCTTCAATGGAAAAAGGTGAGTTAGCACTTGGACGTAACGTATTGGTTGCCTTCATGACATGGGATGGATATAACTATGAAGATGCCATCATCATGAGCGAACGATTGGTTAAAGATGATGTGTACACTTCTATTCATATTGAAGAATATGAATCTGAATCACGCGATACAAAATTAGGGCCTGAAGAAATCACCCGTGATATCCCTAATGTAGGGGAAGATGCGCTTCGTAATCTTGATGAGCGCGGAATTATCCGTGTTGGTGCAGAAGTAAAAGACGGAGACCTTTTAGTTGGTAAAGTCACTCCTAAAGGTGTAACGGAATTGACTGCTGAGGAACGTTTATTACATGCAATCTTCGGTGAAAAAGCACGTGAAGTAAGAGATACATCACTTCGTGTACCTCACGGCGGCGGTGGAATCGTTCTTGATGTTAAAGTATTTAACAGAGAAGATGGCGATGAACTTCCTCCTGGTGTAAACCAACTTGCACGTGTATATATTGTACAAAAACGTAAAATCCATGAAGGCGATAAAATGGCTGGACGACATGGTAATAAAGGGGTAATCTCCAGGATCCTTCCTGAGGAAGATATGCCTTATTTACCAGATGGCACTCCAGTCGACATCATGTTAAACCCATTGGGTGTACCTTCACGTATGAACATCGGTCAGGTGTTGGAGCTTCACTTAGGTATGGCTGCACGCGCACTTGGCATTCATGTAGCATCTCCTGTATTTGATGGTGCTACTGAGGAAGATGTTTGGGGTACGATTGAAGAAGCCGGGATGTCCCGTGATGCAAAAACTGTCCTTTATGATGGCCGTTCAGGTGAAGCATTCGACAACCGTGTATCCGTTGGTGTCATGTATATGATCAAACTGGCACATATGGTCGACGATAAACTTCATGCACGTTCAACTGGACCTTACTCCCTTGTTACGCAGCAACCACTTGGTGGTAAAGCGCAATTTGGTGGACAGCGTTTTGGTGAGATGGAAGTATGGGCACTTGAAGCTTATGGTGCTGCTTATACATTACAAGAAATCTTAACCGTTAAATCAGATGATGTCGTTGGTCGTGTTAAAACGTACGAAGCGATTGTCAAAGGTGAAAATGTCCCTGAACCAGGTGTTCCTGAGTCCTTCAAAGTATTGATTAAGGAACTTCAAAGTTTAGGATTGGATGTTAAAATTCTTAATGCCGAAGATCGTGAAATCGAAATGCGAGATTTGGAAGATGAAGAAGAAGCCAACCAAGCAGACAAGTTAAGCCTTGATTCAGAAACTAAAGATATGGTTGCTTCCGAAGTAGGGGCACCTGTCAAAGAATAAAATCTAATATAAACATATCTAGTTATATATTACCCGCTCTGACTGGCAGCAAGATGTTTCTTTGAAGATCATGTTGCCTTGTTAGAGCCTTATTGATTCAATCAACCATCATCCGGTGTATGATTGCCTGATACTTGACGGCAATCAAGGGTTAAACCTGGAGATTAAAAGGGAGGTAGGCCCCTTGTTAGACGTTAATAATTTTGAGTATATGAAAATTGGTCTTGCTTCACCAGACAAGATTCGTTCTTGGTCCCATGGAGAAGTTAAAAAACCAGAAACAATCAACTATCGTACGTTAAAGCCAGAAAAAGACGGTTTATTCTGTGAGAGAATTTTTGGTCCTCAAAAGGACTGGGAATGTCATTGTGGAAAATATAAACGTGTTCGTTATAAAGGTGTAGTCTGTGACCGTTGTGGCGTTGAAGTCACTCGTGCTAAGGTACGTCGTGAGCGTATGGGTCATATTGAGCTGGCAGCTCCGGTTTCACACATATGGTATTTTAAAGGAATCCCTAGCCGTATGGGACTTGTTCTTGACATGTCTCCACGGGCATTGGAAGAAGTTATTTACTTTGCATCTTACGTAGTAACTGAAACAGGCGATACAACTTTAGAAAAGAAACAGCTTCTTTCTGAAAAGGAATATCGTACATACCGTGAAAAATACGGTAAGAAGTTCCAAGCTGCCATGGGTGCGGAAGCTATTAAAAAACTTTTACAAGATATTGATACGGAAAAGGAAGTAGAGTCGTTGAAAGAGGAGCTTAAAACAGCTCAAGGACAACGCAGAACCCGTGCAATCAAACGCTTGGAAGTTCTTGAAGCATTCCGTAACTCCGGAAATGAGCCATCATGGATGATCCTCGACGTGCTTCCGGTCATTCCACCGGAACTTCGTCCTATGGTTCAACTTGATGGTGGACGTTTTGCCACATCTGATTTAAATGATTTATATCGCCGTGTTATCAACCGTAATAATCGGTTGAAAAGATTACTTGACCTTGGAGCGCCAAGCATTATCGTTCAAAACGAGAAGCGTATGCTGCAAGAAGCTGTCGATGCTCTTATCGATAATGGCCGTCGCGGCCGTCCGGTAACTGGACCTGGTAACCGTCCGTTAAAATCTTTATCTCACATGTTAAAAGGTAAACAAGGTCGTTTCCGTCAAAACCTTCTTGGTAAACGTGTTGATTATTCTGGTCGTTCCGTTATCGTAGTCGGACCAAACTTAAAGATGTACCAATGCGGTCTTCCGAAAGAAATGGCGATTGAATTATTCAAACCATTCGTTATGAAGGAGCTTGTTCAAAGAGGTTTAGCGCATAACATCAAATCTGCTAAACGTAAAATTGAACGTTTATCTCCTGAAATTTGGGATGTGCTAGAAGAAGTAATTAGAGAACATCCAGTACTATTGAACCGTGCACCGACTCTTCATAGACTTGGTATCCAAGCTTTTGAACCAACGTTGGTTGAAGGTCGCGCAATTCGTTTGCATCCGCTCGTGTGTACAGCTTACAACGCTGACTTTGACGGTGACCAAATGGCGGTACACGTTCCTTTGTCTTCTGAAGCCCAAGCCGAAGCACGTATGCTTATGCTTGCAGCACAGAACATTTTGAACCCTAAAGATGGTAAACCTGTCGTTACACCTTCTCAAGATATGGTATTAGGTAACTATTACTTAACTTTGGAAAGAGAAGGCGCTATCGGTGAGGGTATGATCTTTAAAGATACAAGTGAAGCATTACTCGCATACCAAAACGGATATGTACACTTGCATTCCCGTTGTGCCGTACATGCATCTTCACTAAATAATGAAACATTCACTGAAGAGCAAAACAGCCAACTTCTAATTACCACTGTCGGTAAATTGATCTTCAATGAAATTTTACCAAAATCATTCCCGTATATTAACGAACCAACACGATACAATCTGGAAACGAAAACTCCAGAGAAATATTTTGTGGAAAAGGGCGCTAATATCCCTGAATTGATTAAGGCTCAGCCTGCTATTGATCCATTCAAGAAAAAAATTCTTGGAAACATCATTGCGGAGGTCTTTAAACGGTTTAAAATTACTGAGACATCCAAAATGCTTGACCGGATGAAAGATCTTGGATTCAAATATTCGACAAAAGCTGGTATTACCGTTGGTGTGGCTGATATTGTCGTTTTAAAAGAAAAACAAGAAATCATCTCTGAGGCTCAAACAAAAGTGGATAACGTCTTAAAACAATTCAGACGTGGTCTAATCACAGAAGATGAGCGTTATGATCGTGTTATCTCAATTTGGAGTGCTGCCAAGGATACCATCCAGTCCAAACTTATGGACTCATTGGACCGACGCAACCCGATCTTCATGATGAGTGACTCCGGTGCCCGTGGTAATGCTTCTAACTTTACGCAGCTTGCTGGTATGCGTGGTTTGATGGCCAACCCGGCTGGACGTATCATTGAATTACCGATCAAATCAAGTTTCCGTGAAGGTTTAACGGTGTTGGAGTATTTCATCTCCACACATGGTGCGCGTAAAGGTCTTGCCGATACAGCACTTAAAACAGCCGATTCCGGTTACCTTACTCGTCGACTTGTTGACGTTGCCCAAGATGTCATCATCCGTGATGACGATTGTGGAACGGACCGCGGCTTGAAAATTTCAGCCTTGAGAGAGGGTACTGAAATAATTGAGCATCTTGAAGAGCGCCTAATTGGCCGTTATGCAAGAAAAGCGATCAGACATCCGGAAACAAATGAAGTAATCGTGGCTGAAAACGACCTTATTACTGAAGATCTTGCGAACTATATTGAATCACTTGGAATTGAAACAGCATGGATCCGTTCTGCCTTTACATGTAACACCAGCCATGGTGTATGTAAAAAATGTTATGGACGCAACCTGGCTACGGGTCAAGAAGTTGAAGTGGGCGAAGCAGTCGGTATTATTGCCGCTCAATCAATCGGTGAACCTGGTACACAGTTAACGATGCGTACATTCCATACTGGTGGGGTTGCTGGAGACGATATCACTCAAGGTCTTCCTCGTATCCAAGAAATATTTGAAGCGAGAAACCCTAAAGGTCAAGCTGTCATTTCCGAAATCGAAGGAACGGTCGTTTCGATTAACGAAATTCGGGATAAACAACAGGAAATCGTTGTTCAAGGAGCAGTTGAATCACGCACATATACTGCACCGTACACAGCGCGCTTAAGAGTAACTGTTGATACTCCTGTCCGTCGCGGTGAAGAGCTGACAGAGGGTTCTATCGATCCGAAAGAGTTGCTGAAGGTTACAGATGTACTTACTGTGCAGGAATACCTGCTTCATGAAGTTCAAAAAGTATACCGGATGCAAGGGGTTGAAATCGGTGATAAACACATCGAGGTAATGGTTAGACAAATGATGCGTAAAGTCCGTGTACTTGATGCAGGTGAAACTGAAGTGCTTCCAGGAACATTATTGGATGTTAACCAGTTTACTACAGCAAACACTGATGCATTGCTGACTAACAAATTACCAGCTACAGGACGCCCTGTACTACTAGGTATCACAAAAGCATCACTAGAAACGGATTCCTTCTTGTCCGCCGCTTCATTCCAAGAAACAACTAGAGTCTTGACTGATGCAGCAATAAAAGGAAAACGTGATGAATTGCTAGGACTTAAAGAGAATGTCATCATCGGTAAACTAGTCCCTGCAGGAACAGGAATGCTTCGATACAGAAAAGCAAACCCGGTCGTTGTAAGTGATGAAAGTGCCGATACAGTAACAGTGGACTAAAAGAAAAAGGACCAGCTCGATAAGTAAACTGAAAACCGAACTCCTGGATTCTTGGAGCTGAAGGCTCAGAATTTATTGAGCTGGTCTCTCTTATTACTCATGGCTGACTGAAGCCGTATGAGGACCAATATATTCACTTTAGACATAGTGAAAATAGTAATGGAATTATGTAAGGAAAACCTTTTGCTAGAATTATTTTTTGAAAGAAGTTGACAGTATCCGACTATTAATGATACTATAGCAAAGGTGCTCCTATGTTACCCTGTAACTTTGGAGGATATGGACCATGTCTTATGAAAAAGTAATACAGGCAAAGTCAGTGATTATAGGGACGAAACAAGCAGTTAGAGCTCTTAAAAACAATTTAATTCAAGAAGTTATCATCGCTGATGATGCAGATATATACTTGACTGGGCGTGTCGTTGAGACCGCTAAAGAATTGGATGTTCCTATCACATATGTTGATTCGATGAGAATGCTTGGCAAAGCATGTGGTATTGATGTCGGAGCAGCAACTGTTGCCATTAAAAAGTAAAAATGTTTTTGCAATTATATTTGCAAAGACTTTGTTTTTACCCATTTATGAACCACCTGGATGTGTGGTACTAGAAATGAAAACGTGAAGGGAGGAAAAATGTAATGCCTACTATTAATCAATTAGTGCGTAAAGGACGCGAGTCTAAAGAGGTTAAATCAAAATCTCCAGCACTTAACAAAGGCTACAACAGCTTTAAAAAAGCACAAACTAACGTATCATCTCCGCAAAAACGTGGTGTTTGCACTCGTGTGGGTACTATGACACCGAAAAAACCAAACTCCGCGTTACGTAAATATGCGCGTGTACGTTTAACAAACGGTATCGAGGTAACAGCTTATATCCCAGGTATCGGTCACAACCTACAAGAACACAGCGTGGTTCTTATCCGTGGCGGTCGTGTAAAAGATTTACCAGGGGTACGTTATCATATCGTACGTGGTGCTCTTGATACTGCTGGAGTTAACAATCGTATGCAAGGCCGTTCTAAATACGGTACTAAGCGTCCGAAAGCAGCAAAAAAATAATCTCAAACAAAAATTAAACTTTCTTGAAAGGAGGAAATATAATGCCTCGTAAAGGACCTGTAACGAAAAGAGATGTATTACCAGATCCGATTTATAATTCAAAACTTGTGACTCGCTTAATCAACAAATTAATGGTTGATGGACAAAGAGGTAAATCACAAAAAATTCTTTACTCTGCATTTGATTTAATCAAAGAACGTACTGGCAATGAGCCGATCGAAGTTTTCGATCAAGCACTTAAAAACATCATGCCTGTATTAGAAGTAAAAGCACGCCGTGTGGGTGGAGCTAACTACCAAGTACCAGTTGAGGTGCGTCCAGACCGTAAATCGACTCTAGGACTTCGTTGGTTAGTAAACTACTCTCGCCTTCGTGGAGAAAAAACGATGGAAGAGCGTTTAGCTTATGAAATCATGGATGCTGCTAACAATACTGGAGCAGCAGTTAAGAAACGTGAAGATACACACAAAATGGCTGAAGCTAACAAAGCATTCGCTCATTATCGCTGGTAAGATCAAACACTATAAAATCCTTATAGAAGGAAGGAGAAAGACAAATGGCAAGAGAGTTCTCCTTAGCAAACACTCGTAATATCGGTATCATGGCTCACATCGATGCTGGTAAAACGACAACAACAGAACGTGTTCTATACTATACTGGTAAAATCCATAAAATTGGTGAAACACACGAAGGTGCTTCACAAATGGACTGGATGGAACAGGAACAAGAACGCGGAATCACGATCACATCCGCTGCAACAACTGCACAGTGGAAAGGTCACCGTGTAAACATCATCGATACACCAGGACACGTAGACTTCACAGTTGAAGTTGAACGTTCATTGCGTGTACTTGATGGAGCTGTAGCTGTACTTGATGCCCAATCAGGTGTTGAGCCTCAAACTGAAACTGTTTGGCGCCAAGCTACAACTTATGGTGTACCGCGTGTCGTATTCGTAAATAAAATGGACAAAATCGGTGCGGATTTCCTTTACTCAGTTGGAACAATCCACGATCGTCTACAAGCTAATGCTCATCCAGTTCAGTTACCAATCGGTGCTGAAGATCAATTCTCTGCAATCATTGACCTTATTGAAATGAAAGCTCATTTCTATGCCAATGATCTAGGAACTGATATCACTGTTGGTGAAATTCCTGAAGAACATCGGGAATTAGCTGAAGAATACCGTGAAAAGTTAATTGAAGCAGTAGCAGAAGTTAATGAAGACTTAATGGAAAAATACCTTGGCGGCGAAGAAATCAGCATTGCTGAATTAAAAGCAGCTATTCGTACAGCAACCGTTAACGTTGAATTCTTCCCAGTTATCTGTGGATCAGCTTTCAAAAACAAAGGTGTTCAATTAATGCTTGATAACGTTATCGACTTCCTTCCATCTCCGTTAGATGTACCAGCTATTAAAGGTACTCTTCCTGATACAGAAGACGAAGTAGAACGCCACTCAGATGATTCTGAACCGTTCTCAGCTTTAGCGTTTAAAGTAATGACGGATCCTTACGTTGGTAAACTTACATTCTTCCGTGTGTACTCAGGTACATTAGAATCAGGTTCTTATGTAATCAACTCAACTAAAGGTAAACGTGAACGTATTGGACGTATCCTTCAAATGCACGCAAACAGCCGTGAAGAAATATCAACTGTATACGCAGGAGATATTGCTGCAGCTGTAGGATTGAAAGATACTACAACTGGTGATACTCTATGTGACGACAAGAACCAAGTAATTCTTGAGTCTATGGTATTCCCAGAGCCAGTTATTTCACTTTCAGTTGAACCAAAATCCAAAGCAGACCAAGACAAAATGGGCCAAGCTTTACAAAAGCTACAAGATGAAGATCCAACATTCCGTGCGCATACTGACCAAGAAACTGGTCAAACGATTATCGCTGGTATGGGTGAACTTCACTTGGACATCCTTGTTGACCGTATGCGTCGTGAATTTAAAGTGGAAGCAAACGTTGGTGCTCCTCAAGTAGCATACCGTGAAACTTTCCGTGGTTCAGCTAAGGTTGAAGGTAAATTCGTTCGCCAATCAGGTGGTCGTGGACAATTCGGACACGTATGGATCGAATTTGGTCCAAACGAAGAAGGTAAAGGATTCGAATTTGAAAATGCTATCGTCGGTGGTGTAGTACCACGTGAATATATCCCTGCTGTACAAGCTGGATTAGTTGATTCACTTGACCGTGGTGTACTTGCTGGTTACCCGCTAGTCGACATCAAAGCAAAATTATTTGACGGTTCTTACCATGACGTTGACTCCAACGAAATGGCATTTAAAATTGCTGCATCAATGGCACTTAAAAATGCTGCTTCTAAATGTAAACCGGTTATCCTTGAGCCAATCATGAAAGTAGAAGTAGTTATTCCTGAAGATTATCTAGGCGACATCATGGGAGATATCACATCCCGCCGTGGTCGTGTAGAAGGTATGGAAGCTCGCGGTAACACGCAAATGGTTAAAGCGATGGTTCCACTATCTGAAATGTTCGGATATGCTACGTCTCTACGTTCTAACACACAAGGACGCGGAACATTCTCTATGCACTTCGATCATTATGAAGAAGTACCTAAGAGCATTTCTGAAGAAATCATCAAAAAAAATAAAGGTGAATAATTGATTTTCATCTCTTATTAAAGTATAACTATCTTATGTAAGCTGTGATGGAAGAATTAGTCTTCTTTCACAGCCCTATATACTTAATCTTTTATTTATAATTTTAAGGAGGAATTCCTAATGGGAAAAGCTAAATTTGATCGTTCAAAACCGCACGTTAACGTTGGAACAATTGGTCACGTTGACCATGGTAAAACAACTCTAACTGCTGCAATCACAACTGTACTTGCTAAAACTGGTGGAGCAGAAGCTCGCGCTTATGACCAAATCGATGGTGCTCCAGAAGAAAGAGAACGTGGTATCACAATCTCTACTGCACACGTTGAGTACGAAACAGCTACTCGTCACTATGCACACGTTGACTGCCCAGGACATGCTGACTATGTTAAAAACATGATCACTGGTGCTGCACAAATGGATGGCGGAATCCTAGTAGTATCTGCTGCTGATGGCCCAATGCCACAAACTCGTGAGCACATCCTTCTTTCTCGTCAAGTAGGTGTACCATTCCTAGTGGTATTCATGAACAAATGCGACATGGTTGATGACGAAGAACTTCTTGAATTAGTAGAAATGGAAATCCGTGATCTACTATCTGAATACGAATTCCCTGGCGATGACATTCCAGTTATCAAAGGATCTGCACTAAAAGCTCTTCAAGGAGAAGCTGAATGGGAAGAAAAAATTCATGAATTAATGACAGCTGTTGATGAGTATATCCCAGAACCAACTCGTGACACTGAAAAACCTTTCATGATGCCAGTTGAGGATGTATTCTCTATCACTGGTCGTGGTACAGTTGCTACTGGTCGTGTTGAGCGTGGACAAGTTAAAGTCGGTGACGTTGTTGACATCATCGGTTTCAACGAAGAGTCTAAACCAACAACTGTAACAGGTGTTGAAATGTTCCGTAAACTTCTTGACTATGCTGAAGCTGGTGACAACATCGGTGCACTTCTTCGTGGTGTATCCCGTGAAGATATCCAACGTGGACAAGTACTTGCTAAACCAGGTACAATCACTCCACACACAAAGTTCAAAGCTGAAGTTTATGTTCTTTCTAAAGAAGAAGGTGGACGTCACACTCCATTCTTCACAAACTACCGTCCTCAGTTCTACTTCCGTACAACTGACGTAACTGGTATTTGTAACCTTCCTGAAGGCGTAGAAATGGTTATGCCTGGAGACAACATCGAAATGACTGTAGAACTTATCGCTCCAATCGCTATCGAAGAAGGTACTAAATTCTCTATCCGTGAGGGTGGACGTACTGTAGGCGCTGGCGTAGTTGCTACAATCACAGAGTAATTGATTCATAAAACAATATTGGAAGGGACGCCTTCCGGGAAAAGCAGATGGGACGCCATCTGCTTTTTTTTATTTTAAAGGACTTTATATTTTTTCTTCTATAATATCCGTTGGAAATTGAGTGCATTCCAAAGAAAATGTTGTGGATTTACCAAATGAAGAAAATGGATATGAAAGACCGTGTAGAATGTACTTGTAAATACTTGTGATAGTATGTATAATAATAAAAGTGTGTTGCACAAGAAAGTCTAAGTTTAACTTGCATTCTACTTGTGCTTTATGTATAATAGACAATGTTGGTCTTTGACTGCGATGATATGGAAGGTTGCTGACACACCCGGCCGCTTTGCCATGGCGAGTGTGTGGGAAATTTCCATTGAGAAGGTCTATTTCAAAATAGGCGAAAAGGAGGGAAAATTATGGCAAAACAAAAAATTCGTATCCGTTTAAAAGCATATGATCACAGAATTCTTGATCAGTCTGCTGAGAAAATTGTTGAAACTGCAAAACGTTCTGGTGCGGCTGTATCTGGTCCAATTCCATTACCTACTGAAAGATCGGTATACACGATCCTACGTGCGGTTCATAAATACAAAGATTCTCGTGAACAATTCGAAATGCGTACGCATAAACGTCTAATCGACATCGTTAATCCAACTCCACAAACAGTTGACTCATTGATGCGTTTAGATTTACCATCAGGCGTTGACATTGAAATCAAATTATAATTCATATAAATATGAACAATTACTCTAGGAGGTGTGACTTATGACCAAAGGAATCTTAGGAAGAAAAATCGGTATGACTCAAGTTTTTGCTGAAAACGGCGAACTTATCCCGGTAACAGTTATCGAGGCTGCTAATAACGTGGTTCTTCAAAAGAAAACTGTTGAAACTGATGGGTATGAAGCAGTTCAAGTTGGTTTTGAAAACAAACGTGAAAAGCTTTCTAACAAACCTGAAAAGGGACATGTTGAAAAAGCAAATACTACTCCTAAGCGCTTCATTCGCGAATTCCGCGGAACGGATCTTACTGAATATGAGATCGGTCAAGAAGTCAATGTTAGTATTTTCGCAGAAGGCGATTTAGTAGATGTATCAGGAATTTCAAAAGGTAAAGGTTTCCAAGGCGCTATCAAACGTCACGGACAATCTCGCGGACCGATGACTCATGGTTCTCGTTACCACCGTCGCCCAGGTTCAATGGGTCCTGTAGCTCCAAACCGCGTATTCAAAGGTAAACTATTACCAGGACGTATGGGTGGGGAACAAATTACTGTTCAAAACTTAGCTATCGTTAAAGTTGATGTTGAACGTAACCTACTATTGATCAAAGGTAATGTACCTGGTGCTAGAAAAGCATTGATCAAAGTTAAAACTGCTGTTAAAGCAAAGTAATTTCTGAGAAAGGAGGAGCAATAGAATGCCAAAAGTTACATTGTTCAACCAAACAGGTTCTCAAGTTGGCGACATCGAACTGAATGAATCCATCTTTGGTATCGAACCTAATAATCATGTATTATTTGAAGCAATCATTATGCAACGAGCTTCCTTACGTCAAGGAACTCATAAAGTTAAAAACCGTTCTGAAGTTGCAGGCGGTGGACGTAAACCTTGGAAACAAAAAGGAACTGGACGTGCGCGTCAAGGTTCTATCCGTTCTCCACAATGGCGTGGCGGTGGCGTTGTTTTTGGACCAACTCCAAGATCTTACGCTTACAAGCTACCTAAAAAGGTACGTCGTTTAGCTATTAAATCTGCATTGTCTGCAAAGGCATTGGAAGAGAACATTTTGGTACTTGAAAGCTTGTCTTTCGAAGCTCCAAAAACAAAAGAATTTGTAGCAGTACTTAAAAACCTTTCTGTTGATACTAAAACGTTGATCGTTACTGACGGATTAGATGAGAAAGTTGCTCTTTCTGCACGTAACATCCCTGGTGTTACTGTAGTTGAAGCTGTTGGTCTTAATGTTCTTGATGTTGTATCACACAACAAATTGATCTTGACTAAATCAGCTGTCGAAAAAGTAGAGGAGGTGCTTGCATAATGGATGCACGCGATATCATTAAGCGCCCCGTAATCACTGAACGCTCTTCAGACATAATGGCTGAAAAAAAATATACTTTTGAAGTTGATGTTAGAGCTAACAAAACTCAAGTTAAAGATGCTGTTCAAGAAATTTTCGGCGTTAAAGTTGAGAAAGTAAACATCATGAACTACAAAGGTAAATTCAAACGTATGGGCAAACACGCAGGCTATACTAACAAGCGCCGTAAAGCAATTGTTAAATTAACTGCTGACAGCAAAGAAATCGAGCTATTCGAGGCTTAATTCATTAGAGAAGGAGGGAAATACAAATGGCGATTAAGAAGTATAAACCTACCTCTAACGGTCGACGTAATATGACAACTTCCGATTTTGCTGAGATCACTACAGACAAACCGGAAAAATCATTACTTGCTCCTTTACACAGCAAAGGCGGCCGTAATAACCAAGGTAAGTTAACAGTTCGTCATCAAGGTGGCGGCCACAAGCGTCAATACCGTATCATCGATTTCAAACGGAATAAAGATGGTATACCAGGACGCGTTGCTACTATTGAGTACGATCCAAATCGTTCTGCAAACATTGCATTAATTAATTACGTTGATGGAGAAAAACGTTATATCCTAGCTCCAAAAAACCTAGAAGTAGGTTTGGAAATCATGTCAGGTCCAGAAGCTGACATTAAAGTGGGTAACGCACTTCCTCTTATTAACATCCCAGTTGGTACAGTAATTCATAACATCGAACTTAAACCAGGAAAAGGTGGACAATTAGTCCGTTCAGCAGGAACATCTGCTCAAGTACTTGGTAAAGAAGGTCGTTATGTACTTGTACGTTTAAACTCAGGTGAGGTTCGTATGATTCTTGCTACTTGCCGTGCTACAATCGGTCAAGTTGGTAATGAACAACATGAACTTATCAACATTGGTAAAGCTGGCCGTAACCGTTGGTTAGGTAAACGCCCAACAGTTCGTGGATCAGTAATGAACCCGAACGATCACCCACACGGTGGTGGTGAAGGTAAAGCTCCAATCGGACGTAAATCACCAATGTCTCCATGGGGTAAACCAACTCTTGGATTCAAAACTCGTAAGAAGAAAAATAAATCCGATAAATTTATCGTACGTCGTCGTAAAAAATAACGGGATTGACCTACGGTTCATATATAGAACCGTAGAACAGTCACGAAGGGAGGTACTCGCATGGGTCGTAGCTTAAAAAAAGGGCCTTTTGTTGATGATCATTTATTGGTAAAAGTTGAAAAATTAAATGAAGCTGACAAGAAACAGGTAGTAAAAACTTGGTCTCGTCGCTCAACAATCTTCCCGCAATTCATCGGACATACAATCGCTGTTTATGACGGTCGTAAGCATGTGCCGGTTTATGTAACAGAAGATATGGTAGGTCACAAACTAGGCGAATTCGCGCCTACACGCACTTATAAAGGTCACGCAAGTGATGACAAGAAAACAAGACGTTAATGAGAGGAGGGCATCTCATGCAAGCAAAAGCTGTCGCTAGAACAGTTCGTATTGCTCCTCGTAAAGTGCGTTTAGTCGCAGATTTAATTCGAGGAAAACAAGTAGGTGAAGCAGTGGCGATTCTTCGCTTAACACCAAAATCTGCTTCTCCAGTCGTAGAAAAAATTCTGAAATCTGCTATCGCAAATGCAGAACACAACTACGAAATGGATATTAATAACCTAGTCGTTTCAGAGGCATACGTTAACGAAGGACCAACATTAAAACGTTTCCGTCCTCGCGCTCAAGGTCGTGCGAGTGCAATAAACAAACGTACTAGTCATATTACAATCGTTGTATCAGAAAAGAAGGAGGGGTAATCTGTGGGTCAAAAGGTAAATCCAGTCGGTTTGCGTATCGGGATCATCCGTGATTGGGAATCCAAATGGTACGCTGATAAAGACTACGCAGTTCTTTTGCATGAAGACATTAAAGTTCGTGAGTATATCGCGAAACGTTTAAATGATGCTTCTGTATCCAAAGTTGAAATCGAACGTGCAGCTAACCGTATCAATGTATCTGTTCACACTGCTAAACCAGGAATGGTTATCGGTAAGGGCGGTACTGAAGTTGAAGCACTTCGTAAAGCTTTGAACCAGTTAACTGGCAAAAGAGTTCATATCAATATCATTGAAATTAAAAGAGCAGATCTTGACGCAAAATTGGTTGCTGAAAACATCGCTCGTCAATTAGAAAACCGTGTTTCATTCCGTCGTGCTCAAAAGCAAGCTATCCAACGTACTATGCGTTCTGGCGCACAAGGAATCAAAACTCAAGTTTCTGGTCGTCTTGGCGGTGCTGATATTGCTCGTGCTGAACATTACAGCGAAGGAACAGTTCCACTTCACACACTTCGTGCTGACATAGATTATGCTCATGCTGAAGCAGATACTACTTACGGTAAGCTAGGCGTGAAAGTTTGGATCTACCGTGGAGAAGTTCTTCCTACTAAGAAGAAATCTGAGGAAGGAGGAAAATAATATGTTATTGCCAAAACGCGTAAAATACCGTCGTGAACACCGCGGTAAGATGAGAGGGATGGCTAAGGGCGGCACTGAAGTTCATTTTGGAGAATTTGGACTTCAAGCTCAAGAAGCTTCCTGGATCACTAACCGCCAAATCGAAGCAGCTCGTATTGCGATGACTCGTTATATGAAACGTGGAGGAAAAGTTTGGATCAAAATTTTCCCAAGCAAACCTTACACAGCTAAGCCGCTTGAAGTACGGATGGGTTCCGGTAAAGGTGCTCCTGAAGGTTGGGTAGCAGTAGTTAAACCGGGCAAAGTATTGTTTGAAATCTCTGGTGTATCTGAAGAGGTGGCAAGAGAAGCATTGCGCCTTGCAGCACACAAACTTCCAATCAAATGCAAGTTTGTAAAAAGAGAGGAAATTGGTGGTGAAACAAATGAAAGCTAATGAAATCAAAGATCTAACCACTGCTGAAATTGAACAAAAACTAAAATCTCTTAAAGAAGAACTATTTAATCTTCGTTTCCAGTTAGCTACTGGACAACTTGAAAATACAGCTCGCATCCGTGAAGTTCGCAAATCGATTGCTCGTATGAAAACAGTTGTTCGTCAAAGAGAGATCGGTGTCACTAATCGATAATGAATGGAGGTTTGCAGAATGAGCGAACGCAACCAACGCAAAATCTACACTGGCCGCGTAGTATCCGATAAAATGGATAAAACAGTAACAGTTGTTGTAGAAACCTATAAAAAGCATTCTTTATACGGTAAACGCGTGAAATACTCTAAAAAGTTAAAAGCTCATGACGAGCTAAACGAAGCTAAAGCAGGCGACGTAGTACGTATCATGGAAACTCGTCCACTTTCAGCTACAAAGCGCTTCCGTCTTGTAGAAGTAGTAGAAAAAGCAGTAATCATTTAATATAGTTCGGATTAAGCTAATTCCGAAGGGAGGTACCGTACATGATTCAACAAGAATCTCGTTTAAAAGTCGCTGACAATTCAGGTGCTCGTGAAGTGCTAACAATTAAAGTCCTAGGTGGTTCTGGCCGTAAAACTGCAAACATTGGTGATGTCATCGTTTGTACAGTTAAACAGGCAACACCAGGAGGCGTTGTTAAAAAAGGTGAAGTCGTTAAGGCTGTTGTTGTCCGTACAAAACGTGGTATGCGTCGTCCTGACGGTTCTTACATTCGTTTTGATGAAAACGCATGTGTAATTATCCGTGACGATAAGAGCCCACGTGGAACTCGTATTTTTGGACCTGTTGCTCGTGAATTACGTGACAATAGTTTCATGAAGATCGTTTCTCTAGCTCCAGAAGTTCTATAATATGTAAAATTTGTATAAAGCCTTTCAAGGAGGTGCCAAGCTAATGCATGTTAAAAAAGGTGACAAAGTCGTAGTCATCTCTGGTAAGGACAAAGGCAAACAAGGAACAATTCTTGAAGCATATCCGAAACAAAATCGTGTGCTTGTTGAAGGAATTAACATCGTGAAAAAGCATTCCAAGCCATCTCAAATTAATCCACAAGGTGGAATTATCAGCAGAGAAGCTGCTATTCACGTATCCAATGTAATGCCACTTGATCCTAAATCAGGTAAACCGACTCGTGTTGGATATAAGATCGAAAATGGTAAAAAAGTACGCGTAGCTAAAATATCAGGTGAATCTTTAGATAAATAAGTCATAAATGAAGGGAGGTACACTAAGCAATGAGCCGCCTTAAAGAAAAATTCAAAAGTGAAATTACACCGTCATTGATGGGTAAATTCAACTATCAATCAGTAATGCAAGTACCAAACATTGAGAAAATCGTTATTAACATGGGTGTGGGTGACGCAGTATCTAACTCAAAAGCTTTAGATACAGCTGTTGAAGAACTTACATTGATCACTGGTCAAAAACCAGTTATAACAAAAGCTAAAAAATCAATCGCAGGCTTCCGTTTGCGTGAAGGTATGCCTATCGGAGCGAAGGTTACATTACGTGGAGAACGTATGTATCAATTCCTTGATAAGCTAGTATCTGTATCTTTACCACGTGTACGTGATTTCCGCGGCGTTTCAAAGAAATCCTTTGACGGACGTGGGAACTATACATTAGGTGTTAAAGAACAACTTATCTTCCCTGAGATTGATTACGATAAAGTGAGCAAAGTTCGTGGTATGGATATCGTTATCGTAACGACTGCCAACACTGACGAAGAAGCTCGTGAACTACTTACTCAAGTTGGAATGCCGTTCCAAAAGTAATCTCTAAATAAAGGGAGGCGAAATCGTGGCTAAAAAGTCTATGATCGTAAAGCAAAAACGCGAACAGAAGTTTAAAGTACAAGAATATACACGTTGCGAACGTTGCGGACGTCCACATTCTGTATTACGTAAATTTAAACTTTGTCGTATTTGTTTCCGCGAACTTGCATATAAAGGACAAATTCCTGGCGTTAAAAAAGCTAGCTGGTAAAACCCGAGTTTGGGAAGGAGGTAAAATATAATGGTCATGACAGATCCTATTGCAGATATGCTTACTCGCATCCGTAATGCGAATATGGTTCGTCACGAAAAACTAGAAGTTCCTGCTTCAAAGATCAAAAAGGAAATTGCTGAGATCTTAAAGCGTGAAGGCTTCGTACGTGACTTTGAATTAATCGAAGACAACAAACAAGGTATCATCCGTATCTTCTTAAAATACGGTGCAAACAACGAACGTGTTATCACTGGTCTAAAACGTATCAGCAAACCTGGTTTGCGTGTATATGCAAAAACTGGAGAGGTACCACGCGTTCTAAACGGTTTAGGTATCGCAATTGTTTCTACTTCTCACGGAGTTTTAACAGACAAGGAAGCTCGCTCTAAACAAGCTGGCGGAGAAGTTTTAGCATACGTTTGGTAATACATTTTCACAAGAATGGAGGTGCACAATATGTCTCGTATAGGTAAAAAACCTATTGAAATCCCTACAGGCGTAACGGTTACTGTTAACGGAAGTGAAGTAACTGTTAAAGGTCCTAAAGGTGAATTAACTAGATCATTCAGTCCTGACCTTACAATCGTTGTTGAAGAGAACGTGTTAACTGTTACACGTCCGTCTGACGAGAAGGCTCACCGTTCTTTACACGGAACTACTCGCGCACTTATCTCTAACATGGTTGAAGGTGTATCAACAGGTTTTGTAAAATCACTTGAACTTATTGGGGTTGGGTACCGTGCACAAAAGCAAGGTACTAAGCTTATCCTTAACGTAGGATATTCTCACCCTGTAGAAATAGAACCAGAAGCTGGCGTTGAAGTCGAAGTTCCTTCTAATACAAAAGTAATCATCAAAGGTGCAAACAAAGAACGTGTAGGAGCTCTAGCAGCTAATATCCGTGATGTTCGCCCACCTGAACCGTATAAAGGTAAAGGGATCCGTTACGAAGGCGAATTCGTTCGTCGTAAAGAAGGTAAAACTGGTAAGTAATGCCGCATAAGTAAACGAAAGGAGTGACGTAAATGATTACGAAGCTTGATAAAAATGCTACTCGTCAGAAAAGACATGCGCGTGTACGTGCTAAGCTTTCTGGAACAGAAGCTCGTCCTCGTTTAAATGTGTTTCGTTCAAACAAACACATTTACGCACAATTAATTGACGATGCACAAGGCGTAACATTAGCAAGTGCTTCAACTCTTGATAAAGAGATCAGTATCGAAGCTAGTAGCAATGCTGAAGCAGCTCAAAAAGTTGGCGAACTTATTGCGAAACGTGCTGTTGAAAAAGGTTTCAAAGCTGTGGTATTTGACCGCGGTGGTTACCTCTTCCATGGTCGTGTTAAAGCATTGGCTGACGCTGCTCGTGAAAACGGCTTAGAATTTTAATGGATAAGGAGGGACATAACAGATGCGTAGCATTGATCCTAATAAATTAGAACTTGAAGAACGCGTAGTTACAGTAAATCGTGTAGCTAAAGTTGTTAAAGGCGGACGTCGTTTCCGTTTCACTGCACTAGTTGTTGTTGGTGATAAAAATGGTCATGTTGGATTTGGTACTGGTAAAGCTCAAGAAGTTCCGGATGCTATCCGTAAAGCTATTGAGGACGCTAAGAAAAATCTAATTACTGTACCAATGGTTGGAACTACAATTCCTCACCTTGTGAACGGTCGCTATGGCGCAGGTCACATTCTATTGAAACCAGCTTCTGAAGGTACAGGAGTAATTGCTGGTGGTCCTGTTCGTGCGGTACTAGAATTAGGCGGAGTTAGCGATATCTTGTCTAAATCACTAGGTACTAATACACCTATTAATATGGTTCGCGCAACAATTGAAGGATTGAAGCAATTGAAACGTGCTGAAGACGTAGCTAAGTTACGTGGAAAATCAGTACAAGAACTGTTAGGATAAGGAGGGAAATCGAATTATGGCTAATAAATTAGAAATTACCCTCACTCGCAGCTTGATTGGTCGTCCTGAAGATCAACGTGTTACAGTTAACACTTTGGGTTTACGCAAAATGCATCAAACGGTTATTCATGAAGATAACCCTGCGATTCGCGGTATGATTACCAAAGTTGCTCATCTTGTTACTGTAAAAGAACAATAAAATAATTTTTAACTTAACAAGGAGGTGCCAACATGAAACTTCATGAGTTAAAAGCTGCAGAAGGTTCTCGTAAAGAACGTAAACGTAAAGGTCGCGGTATTGGATCTGGTAACGGTAAAACAGCAGGTAAAGGACATAAAGGACAAAACGCTCGCTCCGGCGGCGGTGTGCGTCTTGGATTTGAAGGGGGACAAACTCCTCTATTCAGACGTTTACCTAAACGTGGATTTACCAACATCAACCGTAAAGACTATGCTATCGTGAATCTTG
This sequence comes from Peribacillus sp. P4_B1, assembly GCF_056402395.1. Taxonomy (NCBI): domain Bacteria; kingdom Bacillati; phylum Bacillota; class Bacilli; order Caryophanales; family Bacillaceae; genus Peribacillus; species Peribacillus sp. P4_B1. Next base: position 17,529 of record NZ_JBFUHM010000029.1, on the reverse strand, counting down.
ATACGTTAAATCTTTTCGAAGACGGTACTGAAGTAACACCAGCTCTTTTACTTGAGACTGGAGTTGTTAGTAAAGAAAAAGCAGGAATCAAAATTCTTGCAAAAGGAAGCATTGAGAAAAAGCTTACTGTTAAAGCTCACAAATTCTCGTCTACTGCTAAAGAAGCTATCGAAGCTGCTGGCGGTAATACAGAGGTGATCTAATGTTTCGCACGATCTCCAATTTTATGCGCGTGGGTGAAATAAGGAATAAGATTATTTTTACCCTTCTAATGTTAATCGTCTATCGCATCGGTACATTTATACCTGTACCGCATGTGAATGCCGGTTTTCTCGCTGAACAGGACCAGCTGAGCGTCATAGGTCTTTTAAATACCTTTGGCGGCGGAGCACTAAAAAACTTCTCCATATTAGCGATGGGTATCATGCCATATATCACGGCATCTATCATCGTTCAACTATTACAGATGGATGTTGTACCTAAGTTCACTGAATGGTCTAAACAAGGGGAAGCAGGGCGCCGTAAATTAGCTCAATTCACGCGTTACTTCACTATTATCCTAGGATTTATCCAAGCTTTGGGCATGTCTTATGGGTTCAATAATATGTCAGGTGGCCAGTTGATTGAAAATCCTGGAATTGCAACATACTTGCTTATTGCGACTGTCTTAACGGCAGGAACAGCTTTTCTTTTGTGGTTAGGGGAGCTGATCACTGCTAAGGGTGTGGGTAATGGGATTTCCATCATAATCTTTGCTGGTATCGTAGCTAGTTTGCCAACAACGGCAAATCAAATATACGCCCAACAATTTCAAAATGCTGGCGATCAATTATTCTTACGAATTATAACGATTATCCTCATTGTATTAGCAGTATTAGCAATCGTGGTTGCTGTCATCTTCATTCAGCAGGCATTACGTAAAATTCCTATTCAGTATGCCAAACGTGCTGCGGTAGGTCGTACACAAATGGGTGGCCAGTCTACACATTTACCATTGAAAGTAAATGCTGCAGGGGTTATTCCGGTAATCTTTGCAATGGCATTTCTTATCACTCCTACTACAATCGCATCTTTCTTTGGAAAGAACAGTGTTACTAGTTGGATAACAGAAAATCTTGCTTATACCAATCCAATTGGTATGATCATATATGTCGCTCTTATCATTGCTTTTGCGTATTTTTATGCATTCATTCAGGTTAACCCTGAACAAATGGCTGAGAATTTGAAAAAGCAAGGTGGCTATGTGCCGGGGATTCGTCCAGGTAAGAGTACACAAGAATATTTAACACGTGTTTTATACCGTTTGACGTTTGTAGGCTCTATATTCTTAGCCATCATTGCCGTTTTACCGGTATTCTTCATTAAGATTGCTGATTTACCTCAATCTGCACAGATTGGTGGTACTAGTTTGCTAATCGTAGTGGGGGTTGCCCTTGATACGATGAAGCAGCTTGAATCACAACTTGTGAAGAGACACTATAAAGGCTTTATAAAGTAATGAGTTTTGGGAACGCCTTGTTCCCTTTACCCATTATAGAGTTTGAGGGGGAAGAAAATTGAATCTAGTGTTAATGGGTCTGCCTGGTGCTGGTAAGGGCACTCAAGCTGAACAAATCGTAGAAAAATATAATATCCCTCATATTTCTACTGGAGATATGTTCCGAACAGCTATCAAAGATGGAACAGAATTAGGTCTAAAGGCAAAATCATTCATGGACAAAGGCGAATTGGTACCAGATGAAGTTACCATTGGCATTGTACGTGAAAGATTAAGCAAGGAAGACTGCCTAAAAGGATTTTTGCTTGATGGTTTTCCACGTACTGTGGCACAGGCAGAAGCACTTGAAAGCATTCTTACTGATTTAGATCGAAAAATGAATTTTGTCATTAATATCGATGTTGATAAAAGCATCTTAATGGAAAGATTGACAGGACGTCGTATTTGCAAATCATGTGGTGCGACATATCATCTTGTATTCAATCCTCCCGCTAAAGATGATGTATGCGACCGCTGCGGCGGAGAATTATATCAACGTGCTGATGATAATGAAGAAACGGTTCAAAATCGCTTAGATGTGAATTTGAAACAAACCAAACCACTTCTTGATTTCTACGGAGAAAAAGGATACTTGGTCAACATTAACGGACAGCAAGATATTAATAAGGTATTTGAAGATATTGATGTGTTACTTGGTGCTTTGCAAAATTAATCATTCGTATTGATTTATGAAATTCAAACCATTTTTACAACTTACTAGTTAAACTTGGTGCATTCCTTTAATACAAAGGGTATAATGGATTTCGCGAGAGCATTCGCACATTTATTAATCAGGTTCTTGTACTTGGTATTCCCTGAATTGGGCGATTACTTTCTAAGTGATCTTCATGGACATATCCGGTCGGCAAAATTGATGAAGAAATGCAGTGACTCTATTGGGATTCCTAAAGAGTCGTGATATAGAGGGTTGAAAGAAGCTATGTCAGGCGTGCGCCTTTCAAACATCTCCCATGCTATTCAAACCTATGTCGAGACTAATTGCTTCTCTATTTCGAGAGTATGTCGGTCACGGAATCGGTCAAGACTTACATGAGGACCCATAAAATCCTCATTTCGGTCCAACTGATAAAGGTCCTCAGTTAAAGCCTGGTTCTACAAAATGGTGAATACTTGATGCAGAATTGTAAGACTTATGAGGATAATTGGACTGTAGTAATGTTGACGGAAAGATGTGTACCTTTAATAGGTTCACGCATAGAGAAGGGAGAATCACTTTAATGGCGAAAGATGATGTAATTGAAGTAGAAGGCACAGTACAAGAGACTTTGCCAAATGCAATGTTTAAGGTAGAATTAGAAAATGGTCATACTGTTTTAGCTCATGTATCCGGTAAAATTCGTATGCACTTTATTCGCATTTTGCCTGGAGATAAAGTTACGGTTGAGCTTTCCCCGTATGATCTAACTCGCGGCAGAATCACATACCGGTTCAAATAATCCGGTTACGCTCCGATCTGTATAAGGAGGTTAGATAGCAATGAAAGTCAGACCATCAGTCAAACCAATCTGCGAAAAGTGTAAAGTTATCCGCAGAAAAGGTAAAGTTATGGTTATTTGCGAAAACCCTAAACATAAACAAAAACAAGGCTAAATAGAAGGAGGTGCACTCAAGCATGGCACGTATTGCTGGAGTAGATATTCCCCGTGACAAACGTATTGTTATCTCATTAACATATATATATGGTATTGGAAAACAAACCGCGATGAAAGTTCTTGCAGAAGCAGGCGTTTCTGAAGAAACTCGCGTTCGTGACTTAACGGAAGACGAATTGAATAAAATTCGTGATATCATTGACAAGCTTAAAGTAGAAGGCGACCTTCGTCGTGAAATCTCCCTAAACATCAAACGTTTAATGGAAATCGGTTCTTACCGTGGTTTACGTCACCGTCGTGGTCTTCCTGTTCGCGGTCAAAATACAAAAAACAATGCTCGTACGCGTAAAGGACCTCGTCGTACTGTAGCTAACAAGAAAAAATAATTAGTAAAGGAGGTTACTTTTCATGGCACGTAAAACTAATACACGTAAACGTCGTGTGAAAAAGAATATAGAAACTGGTATTGCACATATTCGTTCAACATTCAATAACACTATCGTTACGATCACTGACTCTCATGGTAATGCTATTTCTTGGTCAAGTGCTGGAGCTCTAGGATTCCGTGGATCTCGTAAATCCACTCCATTCGCTGCACAAATGGCTGCTGAAACAGCTGCTAAAACATCAATTGAACATGGTATGAAAACTCTTGAAGTTACAGTTAAAGGACCTGGTGCTGGACGTGAGGCTGCTATTCGTGCACTTCAAGCTGCTGGCCTAGAAGTAACTGCAATTAAAGATGTAACTCCAGTTCCACATAACGGATGCCGTCCACCAAAACGTCGCCGTGTTTAATTTTTCTGTATAGATTTTGTATTCCTGTCAATAATGGGATATAATACTGAGTTTGCGTTCTTACAGAAGATTAATTTTCAGTTGTTGCGCACAGCGGGAACGTATACATGGGGAATTTCGGTTTAAGTGACTTAGTTTACTTGCCGGGGTTTTGACGTTTTGAAGGAGGGTTTATTGATGATCGAAATAGAAAAACCAAAAATCGAAACGGTTGAAATCAACGACGATACCAAATTCGGTAAATTCGTCGTAGAGCCACTAGAGCGTGGGTATGGTACTACATTGGGTAACTCCTTACGTCGTATCCTTTTATCCTCACTCCCAGGTGCTGCTGTCACAGCTATACAAATTGATGGAGTGCTACATGAGTTCTCAACAATTGAAGGCGTCGTGGAAGATGTAACATCTATCATTCTTAATGTGAAAAAACTAGCTCTTAAGATTTACTCTGATGAAGAGAAGACGCTGGAAATTGACGTTCAAGGTGACGGAGTCATCACGGCTGCTGATATCACTCATGATAGTGATGTAGAAATTCTTAATCCGGATTTATATATTGCTACAATTGGTAAAAACGGTCATATGCGTATGCGTTTATCTGCACGTCGCGGCCGCGGCTACACTCCTGCTGTTCAAAACAAGAGAGAAGACCAGCCAATTGGTGTAATTCCAATCGATGCTCTTTACACTCCGGTTTCACGCGTATCTTTCCAAGTTGAAAATACACGTGTTGGACAGTTGTCTAACTTTGACAAGTTAACGTTCGATGTTTGGACTGATGGCAGTACGGGTCCGCAAGAAGCGGTAGCACTTGGAGCTAAGATTTTAACAGAGCATTTAAATATTTTCGTTGGGTTAACCGATGAAGCTCAAAATGCTGAAATCATGGTTGAAAAAGAAGAAGATCAAAAAGAAAAAGTTCTTGAGATGACGATCGAAGAATTAGACCTTTCTGTTCGTTCTTACAACTGCTTGAAGCGTGCTGGAATCAATACCGTTCAAGAGCTAGCTCATAAAACGGAAGAAGATATGATGAAAGTACGTAATCTAGGCCGTAAATCACTTGAAGAAGTGAAAGCGAAACTAGAAGAATTAGGCTTAGGTCTTCGTAAAGACGACTGATAACATGGCGGAATCAATCCATTATGTTGTGAGCCTTGTTTTAGACACACAATATAGAACTTCAACAAAGGAGGGAATCTCTAATGGGTTACAGAAAGTTAGGACGCACTAGCGCACAACGTAAAGCATTACTTCGTGATTTAGCTACGGATCTTATTATCCATGAGCGCATTGAAACTACTGAAGCACGTGCAAAAGAATTACGTTCTGTAGTAGATAAAATGATCACTCTTGGTAAACGTGGTGACTTGCATGCACGCCGTCAAGCTGCATCATTCATCCGTAACGAAATCGCTGACGCTGAGAAAGGCACAGATGCCCTTCAAAAACTATTCAGTGACGTGGCTCCACGTTATGAAGAACGTCAAGGTGGATACACTCGTATCATGAAAGTTGGTCCACGCCGCGGTGACGGTGCACCAGTCGTGGTTATTGAATTAGTTTAATAACAACGATGAAAAAGGGCGGGACAAATGAATATACTCACTTGTTCTATGCCCTTTTTCTTTTTTTAAATAGAAATTCTGTTTTTTAGAAATTCGCATTGAGTGTTACGATGGCTGGCGGAACCTGTTTATACAGGGAGCCTTCACGTCTAGCTCAAGCATCCCTTCCCGCTTTTTTTAATAAGCGATTATAAGATAACCTGTTTTTCGTAACAGGCCCGCTGTAAGCTGCTCTTAATTTACCGAAAATTCTTTCGGTGGAAGGGGTGCAGCGTTTTTTTATATTTTCAGAAGAAATACTACTATGTTTATGTTGATAGAGCAGAGTTCAGATTAGACGAGTGCAGTCGAGGATGAGGAGGGCCACATGGGGAAGAAGCTGGTTTCTTTAAATAATATTATTTACAAATATGAGGGTCAGTCTCGAAACGCTTTGGATGATGTTTCTTTTGATATTCATCAGGGGGAGTGGCTTGCGATTGTCGGACATAATGGTTCTGGCAAGTCGACATTAGCGAAGTTACTGAATGGTCTTCAGTTCCCTAATTCAGGTACCATTACGATTAATGGTCAACTTCTGACAGAAGAAACCGTTTGGGATGTACGCCAGAAAATTGGCATGGTTTTTCAAAACCCAGATAATCAGTTTGTAGGCACTACAGTTCAGGATGATGTGGCTTTTGGTTTAGAAAACGCCGGTGTTTCTCAGCAGGTTATGGTGGAGCGTGTTCATGGTGCGTTAAATAAGGTTAAAATGAATGCCTTTCTTAATCAAGAGCCGCACCATCTATCCGGCGGTCAAAAGCAGAGAGTGGCCATAGCAGGTGTAATAGCCTTGCAGCCAGACATAATCATCTTAGATGAAGCAACCTCAATGCTTGACCCAAGAGGCCGTGAAGAAGTGCTTGAAACAGTTAGGGAATTAAAACAGGAAAACGAGATTACCGTCATATCGATCACCCATGATCTTGAGGAAGCTGCGAAAGCTGATCGAATGATAGTCATGAACCAAGGTCGGTTATATCGTGAAGGACCGCCTCAGGGTATTTTTGAATTAGAGGAAGAATTAATTGCCCTTGGTCTGGATATTCCCTTTTCAGTGAAACTAACCAAAGAGTTACAAAAAAATGGTGTTCGTGTGGTTGATGGGCATTTGACAGAGGAAGAGTTGGTGAAGGATTTATGCGAATTACACTCGATGATGTAGAATACCGCTATCAGGTGAATACTCCTTTTGAACATCTAGCCCTTCATGATGTCAATATTTCAATGGAGCCTGGAACCTATACCGCAATCATCGGGCATACAGGGTCCGGAAAATCGACGCTACTGCAGCATTTGAATGCTCTTTTAAAACCGACGAAGGGCAGGGTCTTCATTGGTGATCGGACGATTGAGGCTGGACGAAAAGAAAAGGCATTACGGTCGATTAGACAAAAGGTTGGAATTGTTTTTCAGTTTCCGGAACATCAACTGTTTGATGAAACGGTTGAAAAGGATATATGTTTCGGACCTATGAATTTTGGGGTTTCTGAAATCGATGCAAAGAAACTGGCCAGGAAAGCTATCGCCCAAGTGGGGTTGAGTGAGGAAGTTCTTGAAAAATCTCCATTCGACTTATCCGGTGGTCAAATGCGAAGGGTGGCCATTGCCGGGGTACTTGCCATGGAGCCGGAAGTATTGGTACTGGATGAGCCCACAGCGGGACTGGACCCACGAGGACGCAAAGAAATCATGGATATGTTTTATGATTTGCATAAAGTTAGGGGCATTTCTACAATTCTGGTGACACATAGCATGGAGGATGCAGCCAAGTACGCGGATGACATCATTATCATGCACCAGGGTACGGTGTTCAAAAAGGGAACTCCCCAGGAAATTTTCTCCGAGCCAGAACAACTTCTGGAGCTTGGCCTGGATGTACCTGATACGGTCCGTTTTCAGCTCAAGCTCCAGAAGGAACTTGGGGTTCGGTTTGATCATCCATGTCTTAATATCGGTGATTTAGCTGTAGAAATAGATAAAGCCATGAAACGGGGGAACCGCTGATGCTGGATAAAATGATTATCGGGCGTTATGTCCCTGCAGACTCCCTGATACACAAGATGGACCCAAGGGCTAAATTGCTCCTTGTGTTCCTGTTTGTTTGTGTCATCTTCTTGGCGAATAATGTCGTTTCTTATGGTTTACTTGCGGTTTTCACCATCCTGTTGATTAGCCTTTCGAAGATACCGCTTCGCTATCTTTATAATGGGTTAAAACCTATTTTTTTCTTAATCGTATTTACATTCCTTCTCCATATATTGTTTACGAAAGAAGGGGAATTGCTTTTTGAATACGGTTGGTTCGAAATCTATGAAGGCGGTTTGATTCAAGGTTTGTTCATATCCGTAAGATTTACTTTACTAATCCTTGTTACGTCTTTATTAACTTTGACGACAACCCCAATATCCATTACAGATGGGATGGAAGAGCTGTTGGGACCCTTGAAAAAGTGGAAAATGCCTGTACATGAACTAGCATTGATGATGTCCATTGCCCTTCGATTCATTCCAACGCTGATGGAGGAAACAGAAAAAATCATGAAGGCTCAAACGGCAAGGGGAGTTGACTTTTCATCAGGTCCTATAAAGGACAGGGTTAAATCGATTGTACCGCTGCTTGTTCCTTTATTTGTGAGTTCGTTCAAACGGGCAGAAGAATTGGCGACTGCCATGGAATCAAGAGGATACCGTGGTGGGGAAGGCCGCACGAAATACCGCCAATTGGACTGGAAGACGAGTGATAGCCTTTTGATGGTCTCAATAGGTCTTCTTACGGTCATGTTATTTTTATTACGTTCATAATAAGGAAGAGTACTATGCCAAAATATAAATGTGTGATCGCTTATGACGGCACGGACTTCGCTGGTTATCAGGTGCAGCCTGAGAAACGGACCATCCAAAGTGAATTTGAGGCAGTCTTAGCCCAAATGCACAAAGGCACAATTATAAAGGTCACTGCTTCAGGCAGGACAGATTCAGGGGTTCATGCAAAGGGGCAGGTGATTCACTTTGAATCACCCCTTACATTTCCTACTGAAAATTGGGTAAAGGCGTTCAGCGCCCTTCTTCCGACCGATATTATCGTTTTGGAAGTCGATATCGTGCCTGATGATTTTCATGCCAGGTTCCATACGACTGGGAAAGAGTACCGTTATATCATAGCCCGATCCAAATTACGAGATCCGTTTAAGCGGAATTACGCCTATCATTACCCCTATCCATTAGATGGGAAGGCGATTAAGGAAGCAATTTCCTATTTGGTAGGGACTCATGACTTTACAAGTTTTTGTTCGGCAAAAACGGAAGTGGTCGATAAGGTTCGAACCATCCAAGAAATTGACTTTGAAGAGAGCGATGGCTTCATGGTTTTTCGCTTCGTTGGGGAAGGGTTTTTGTATAATATGGTGCGGATCTTGGTTGGGACGCTCCTGGAAGTCGGCAGCGGTAAGATGGAACCCCGGGATATGATCGGGATATTGGACAAAAAGGACCGCAGTTTTGCAGGGAAAACAGCACCTGCCCAAGGCTTGTATTTATGGAAAGTATTTTACAAATAAAAATATTTTCGAAGTGATACCAGTTTTTTTACAACTGGCAAACAGGATGAAATCAGTAATGGAGCGGTTTGATGCCATACTGACCTTTTCATGGAGTTGCAAAGAGTGTTTTATAGACAACTTATCCTAGTGTAACATTCCCTTGACAATGAATCTGGGAGAAGTTAATATAATATGGTATGTATTTTAATCCCACGATAAGCCCCGGAAGTTTATTGTGATTGAAAATAAATATAAAAAATTAAAAAGTTTTTTAGGAGGTTAACCATGCGTACGACATTTATGGCGAAAGCTAATGAAGTAGAACGTAAATGGTATGTGATTGACGCTGAAGGCAAAACTTTGGGTCGCCTTTCTACTGAAGTAGCATCCATCTTACGTGGTAAACATAAACCAACTTTTACACCTAACATTGACACTGGTGATCATGTAATTCTAATCAATGTTGAAAAAATCCACTTGACTGGTAAAAAATTGACTGACAAAATTTATTACCGTCACACTATGCATCCAGGCGGTCTTAAAACTAGAACTGCTCTTGAAATGCGTACAAACTACCCTGAGAGAATGCTTGAACTTGCTATCAAAGGTATGCTTCCAAAGAATTCTCTTGGTCGTCAAATCTACAAAAAATTACACGTATACGCTGGAGCTGAGCACCCACACGCTGCTCAACAACCAGAAGTATACGAATTACGCGGATAATTACTAAGGAGGTTACTATCTTGGCACAAGTTCAATATTATGGTACTGGTCGCCGTAAGAGCTCAGTAGCTCGTGTACGTTTAGTACCAGGCGAAGGTCGCATCGTTATTAACGGTCGTGACATTAATGAATATATTCCTTTCGCAGCATTACGTGAAGTTGTTAACCAACCACTAGTTGCTACAGAAACTACTGGAAATTACGACGTTCTAGTAAACGTTAGCGGTGGTGGATACACTGGTCAAGCTGGAGCAATCCGTCACGGTATCGCCCGTGCATTACTTCAAGTTGATCCAGAATACCGTCCATCTCTTAAAACTGCTGGTTTACTAACTCGTGACCCACGTATGAAAGAGCGTAAAAAATACGGTCTTAAAGGCGCACGTCGTGCACCTCAGTTCTCAAAACGTTAATTCTATTTTCGTTTCGAAAGGCTCTCAACCATTTTGGTTGGGAGTCTTTTTTATGAAAAGAAAGCTTTTGACCACACCATAGCTCCATGGACCTTTTGGGATTTAGAAGGTTTTTGCTCTCTAGTATCTGTTACATGTTTATGTATGATCATTGTCATATGAATGTCCCTAGTATCGCCCCATCTTCTTTAACCTTACTCCGGCTTCAACAAGGTAAGAATCATGGGATGTCTGAATCCAAGAATAAATAGAGGCTTAAGGGGAGAATCAAAGGTAATTAACGCTTTATACCTCTCTTATCGGCTTTTACCATCCTAGCCCAAATGAAATGCCGGGATCGTAATGGTGTGTTCCTTTTAAATCACGGGAGTTTATTTATATGATAAAGATTTATTTGTAAAATCCATATTTATTAAGTTTCTGATAAGGAGTATGATAGTACTTAAAAAAAGAAAGAGGACCTCATATGAATTCAACATTCTCACCAATTGAAATGACTAAAACAAAAGCCTTGGTCATCAATGCGCTATTCATCGCATTAACCCTTGTAGCGACAATGATCAACATCAAGCTCCCAATAATGGGTAACGGAGGCCTAATCCATCTTGGTAACGTTCCCCTTTTTATAGCAGCTTTGGTATATGGCAAAAAAACAGGAGCGATAGCAGGCGCAATCGGAATGGCCTTCTCCGATCTTATCTCTCCTTGGGCAGCATGGGCACCGTTTACATTCATCATCGTAGGTGCAATGGGCTTTTTAGCTGGCCTCATATCCGAGAAGGTACCCGGAAAAAGAGAACTTGTATATACACTTGCCGTTGTCGTTGCATTGATTGTAAAAGTCGTGGGCTACTATTTTGCCGAAGTTATCCTTTACGGTAACTGGATACAGCCATTCGGCTCTATCCTCGGAAACGTAATGCAGGTCGTATTAGCGGGTATAATTGTAGTGCCCCTTGCAGGACGCTTAATGAAAAGAGCTGGTCAGATATAGGCAGTGGAATTTGCGGAAACTATTTCAAACCATTCTTGGAGTTGGAATACGTTGTTTGTGACCTCAAAAAAGTGCCTTTTTGATGAGTGAACTAACGCTTTGAATTTCACCCCAGCTGCTAAATAAGCAGTGATTATGACCGCTATTGCAATATGTTATATCATGTGAAAGAAGGACATCCGTTTACCATGGATGTCCTTTTTCATCCTAATCGAGTTTTTTTTAAGGGGATTGAAAGAGAAAACAAAATCATTACATTCGCTTAAAGTTCAAGAAAGAAGTACAGATAAGAATATTTACATATTGAATTAATGTCCTGAAGAGGCGTGCGTGGTGAGCTGCCCGAGTCGGCACGGACAGCCTCGGGTAGCAGCCTGAGTGGCGAGTTATCGGGGGATAATTCCAAGTTTCTTAGGTCCAAATGATTGGCATGTAAGTGGGGAAAACAACGAGTAAACCTCCGAAGATGCAATCATATTCCTGTTTACTCAAGCGGTGCGTTCGTAGGATCGCGTAGCGATTCATTTTAAAAAAACAACTGGATCCTCCTCAAAGGTTTATCTTTATTCCAAGTCCTTGTAAACAGACTTTTATCACTCGAATATGCGTTCTGCCTTTTAACAACGTTTCTTAAAGAAGAGACTCTATATTAAATCGAGTTCCATGTGCCTTCTTCATTTACTTCCATTCACCCATGCTACGGCTGATGAACTTATTCTCATTATATTTTGCCAATAGAATAAATGAATGGTTCAAAATAGAACGCAAAAACTAAATTATGTCTTAGGAAATAATTTGGGAAATGGGGGATTGCCCCGGAGGTGAAATATGGCTGTGATATTAGGTTTACAGGAGATGCAAAGGGAAAGGCAATTGAAGTTCGAACGTAGATTGCTCAGGGATCTTTCTATCGACGATATGAAGGGAAGGATTCAGCGTTACTTTGGACAGGATTTCATGGATGTCTTGGAGGAAGGCTACTTCGATGTTGCCATCGAGGCTTATTTATTAGGAGCGAACTATAGTAAGTTTGGCTATTACGGTGAGTCAGAAGAAGATGTAAGGGCCAGGTGTTGGAAGGAAGAGAAGTTTTTGACCGATACTCTTTTTAACTTTATTTTGTATTGGAGAGAAGTTACAGCGAATAACGCTTTCGATGAAGGGTTGTTTTATTGCTGTGAAGGGTTTGTGGGAGAGTGGTGGCAGGACGGCTTTAAGACTGGTGAAAAACGATATAAAATGAAACTGCATTAGAAGGCAAAAATCCCATACCTTGTTCTAATTCCATGGTTTGTCCCATACCTTTTAGTATAGGAATCATGGAAGGGGAACGGTCATGCGTAGAAAGCTGAAATATACAGGAATCGCTATGGGATTGTTTGTCCTTTTTTTAATTGTAACTTTTAAATTTGTTGAAGATGATTCTTGGGACTCCTGGAACCTTCCGTTGGCAGGTAAGGTAATCGTGCTGGATGCCGGTCATGGGGGAATGGACGGCGGGGCAAATGTACAAGAGGTAATGGAGAAGGAAATTGCCCTTTCCGTTTCATTAAAGGTTCGGGACTATTTACAGGAACAGGGTGCCCTTGTCATCATGACCCGTGAGAAGGATGAGGATTTGGCACAGGGAAAGACAAAAGGGATCCGCCAGCGAAAACAGGAAGATTTACGGAACCGGGTTGAAATGATCAATGATTCGGAAGCGGACTTATTCTTAAGTATTCATTTGAATTCTTTTCCTTCAGCGTCATCGAAAGGAGCCCAGACCTTTTATACAAACAGGTTTGAGGAAAATGAACAGGTAGCAAAATTCATTCAGACTGAAATCATTAGAAACCTTGAAAATACAAAGCGTGATGCAAAAACAATAAATCATGTATATTTGATGAATCGTGCTAAGAAACCGGGAGCTCTTGTGGAAATTGGTTTTCTTTCCAATAAGGAGGAAAGGGAGCGCCTAGTCAGTGATCGGTATCAAGAAAAGGTGGCCAGTTCGATTTATATGGGTATTTTACGTTACTTTACAGAGGAAAAACTAACGCAAGAAGAGTGATTTCTGGGTCTTGTAACGTACAAGGCCCTTTTTACTATGGGGAAGTAATCAGGTTTCGCGTACAGGGCAGATAATAAGCTTTATTTCAGTAATATGTTATACTGAAAAATGGGAAAATAAAACGAATTCAAAGGGGTGCTCGACTTGTTAACAGAAGAGAAAGTACTGAATTTATTAAAGGATCTTAAAGACCCTTTTCTACATAAAAGCCTTGAAGAGACAAATGGGATTATAGAAATCAAAATAAAACCTGAAAAGAATCATATAAGCGTTAAACTTGCCATTGCGAAAACGGGGACTGCCGAGCAAATGCAAATGCAATCGGAAGTGGTGGACTTGCTGAAAACGAACGGAGCGGAATCTGTAGGGATTCGTTTCACGGAGCTTTCTGAAGATGAGTTAGCCAAGCACCGGGAAGGCATTCCGCAGGATGAAGCGGACCAAGGCTTGCTTGGACCTAACAGCAAGACACAATTCATTGCGATTGCGAGTGGTAAAGGGGGAGTGGGAAAATCTACGATTTCAGTGAATTTCGCCACTTCACTTGCTCGCTTGGGTAAAAAGGTCGGATTGGTTGACGCTGATATTTATGGATTCAGTGTACCTGATATGATGGGGATAACAAAAAGACCAGTCGTCCGCGGGGAAAAAATCATTCCTGTAGAACGGTTTGGCGTTCAGGTTATCTCAATGGGCTTTTTTGTGGAAGATAACGCGCCTATCATCTGGAGAGGGCCGATGCTGGGAAAAATGCTTAACAGTTTCTTTAATGAAGTGGAATGGGGAGAATTGGACTATTTAGTCCTTGACTTACCACCAGGTACAGGCGATGTTGCATTGGACGTGCATACGATGCTCCCTTCATGTAAAGAAATCATCGTTACGACACCGCATCCGACTGCTGCCTTCGTTGCTGCAAGAGCTGGTGCCATGGCCATCAAGACAGAACATGAAGTCATTGGTGTTATTGAGAATATGTCATTCTTCGAAAGTAAAACGACCGGTGAAAAAGAATATGTTTTCGGAAAAGGCGGCGGAGCGAAGCTTGCAGAAGAGCTTCGAACAGAAGTCTTAGGTCAACTCCCGTTACAACAGCCAGATTGGAACGAAGAGGACTTTGCTCCATCCATTTACGCAGCAGATCATAGGCTCGGTAGGATTTACGAGGATATTGCTAAAAAGGTCATTGAAAAGCTACAATAAAAAAAGGCTGATTCCAATGGAATCAGCCTTTTTTTATTATTTTGCCTTTTTATCCTTATTTTCCTTCTCTACCGCTTTAGTAGCTGCTTTATCCAATCTCTCCTGCATTTTCGCTTGAACGAGAGGACTCTCCATGGTTTCTATGATCAGCTCTTTATAGACGGAACGCATTTCCTTTGTTTTTAATAATTTATTCATTTCTTTTTCCATATCCGGTTCTTTCAATATATCCATGATCATTCCACGATACTGAGGATCAGCAGTTAAATCCTTCAATACCTTTTTATGTTCGTCTTCTAAAGCTTTAGCATAAGCGGAAGCGAATTCAGGATCATTAAATGTCTTTTTCCAAAATTCCTTTCCTTTATCTGAAGTGACCATATCTTCAATGGATTTCTTAATGACATCCGAGTCCATTATAAGTTCAGCTTTCGTTTTATCATCGGAAATGATATCCTGGATGGCTTTTTTTCCATCATCTGTCTTCAAGATATCGACGACCATTTTCTTTGTCTCTTCATACTCCATTTTATCTGCGCCTGCTCCATTTTGAGCACAACCGGAACAAACGAGTAAGAATGACGTGAAAAGCAAAGCAACTCCCACTCTCATACGCAGGGCCCCTTTCATCCTTCTTATTGTTAATATGGTTCCAAACGGCGATATTATTCCTTGGTGGAATAAGTGGATTTTTCCAAATTTGGTTGGTACAATTAGGGGAATTAAATAGAAATGTATGGAGGAAAACAATGAACAGCCGTAATTTAGTTAAATTGTTTTTAACAACATTGCTTATCGGTGGTGTAACGGGCGGAGTTGTAGGGTTTTTGGCTCGATGGAGTGAGTTTGAGGCTTATTTCTCTTCTTTTGAAGCCAGCGCCATCCTATCCACGTTTATTTGGTTATTCGGTGTTGGGTTAATTTTTAGTGTCATAAGTCAAGCTGGCTTTTTTGCCTATTTAACGATCCATCGTTTTGGCCTGGGAGTATTTAAAAGCGCTTCTTTATGGAATGCCGTTCAAATTGTACTTATCCTTTTTGTTGTTTTTGACCTGGTTTACCTGCGATATCTTAATTTTGGTTCAGGCGAGGGGATTAGTTCCTATATCGTGTTAGCATTGGTTGTTTTGGCTGCAGCACTGATAACAGCTTATTTCAAAATGAAACAAACGAATAGACAATCGTTTATCCCAGCCTTATTCTTCATGGTCGTAGTCACAGTTTTGGAGTGGTTACCTGTCCTAAGTACCAATGATGAAAGCTGGCTTTACTTCATGCTGCTTCCTTTGATAGTCTGCAATGCTTATCAACTCTTGGTTCTAAGCAAATTGATTGAACGATCACAAAAGGAATTGGCCAGTAAAAAAGCACGGAAGCAAACTCGAGCAAAGGAAATGAAAGCCGGCGAATTAGGTAAAGGCAGCAGCTAATCTACTGTAAGTCGGGCCATACATAAGGAAGTCAACATAAAAACTGCGTACTAAGGTTCATGAGGACCATCAGTACGCAGTTTTTTCAGTCAGCGGATTTCCTCACTGTTTGCCGATGAATTGGAAATCATTTCAGAAACGTTAACAAAGTTTAAATTTTTTGATTGTAGTTCCCCTAGTAACTGTGGCAAAGCCTTATTAGTTTGTTTTGCTGAGTCTGAAGCATGTAATAAGATTATATCACCCTTTTTGGTCTTACTGATGTTCTGAACGATCTGGTCAACACCTGGATTGGTCCAATCCTTTGAATCGATGCTCCAATGGACTACAGTATATCCGAAGTTCTCACTGATCTTTAAGAGGCGTTTATCAAAGTGACCGGTGGGCGCCCGTAAAAGTTCTATATTCTTTACATTCAGTTTTTTAAATGCTTCTTGAGCTTTAGATATATCTCGGATGATTTCTTGATCTTCCATTTCGGAATAATCCTTATAATCGTAACCAAGCATACCGATTTCATATCCTTCTTTCCTAATTTTCTCTACTATGTCCGGATGGCGCTCAGCCCAAGATCCCGAAAGGAAAAAAGTGGCTGATTTAATCTGTTCCCTTTTTAATGTTTCTATTATCGGGGCGGCTTTCTCATCACCCCAGCCAATATTGAACGTAATCGCGACATTCTGTTCCCCTTTATAAACCGCTTTTGGCCCATCTTCTGTAGAAAAAACAGGGGCTTGAAGAATGTTTTGCACAAAAAGGAACCATGCGGTAAAAAGTGCCGTAAGTAAAATTAACGAATAATACTTGATTTTTTTTGCATGAAGCACCATGAAAAATTTCATTAATCCATCCCCTTGTCCAAAAGACTCTTGTCTTCAAATTTATGCGCGAGGATTATTGTTATGCAAAAAATCAGTTGAAAATTCATAAAAAGGGTGTGAATGGGGAAAGATGTCTGATGGAGGTGTGAATCATGCTCGGTTTATTGATTAATGACAAAGAAAAGATGGAATTGGAGTACCTGTTAAAAAGAGAGATGGATGAAATACTTTTCGATTTGCAAGATGACAGAATTGATCACTTAGTAAAAAGGGCAATAAACGAAAAATATAACATCCTTTTCAGACTGTTTAAAAGGGTGAGCACTGAGGAGGAATGCCTAATGTATATGAGGGTGAAAACGAACTTAACCAAGGGAAATCAGTCATGATATATAAAAGTGAATTATATTCAAAAAACCTATTGACTATTAATTTATACACTGGTATATTATAAAAGTTGCTGCAACGTAGTAATGCTTTTGAAAAAGAGTGAAAAAACTTTTCAAAAAAAGTTATTGACGAAGCGGTAATAAGATGTTAAGATATTAAAGTCGCTAAGAGATATAGCGAAAAAATTGCTCTTTGAAAACTGAACAAAACAAAGCGCCAACGTTAAATTTTAAGTGAGCACACACTATCAAAAAAGCAAAATGAGCAAGTCAAACATTTCTTCGGAGAGTTTGATCCTGGCTCAGGACGAACGCTGGCGGCGTGCCTAATACATGCAAGTCGAGCGAATCGATGGGAGCTTGCTCCCTGAGATTAGCGGCGGACGGGTGAGTAACACGTGGGC
>NZ_JBFUHM010000028.1:0-62231 GCF_056402395.1 Peribacillus sp. P4_B1 | reverse complement strand
CCATGGAGCTAATGGATAATGCGTGTATCCGTGCTGTTGAAAGTTATCGTCCTTCTGGATTGCCTCTTCAAGCAGAGGCCATTCTGATCATTGAAATAGATGGGCACCCTTTGGCGATTGAGGAGGAAATCAATAAGTGCGCCGATTTATGCCGGGCTGAGGGTGCTTCCTACGTCAAGATTGCGGAGACAGAGGAAGAACGCCAAACGATTTGGAGTGCGCGTAAATCGGTTTCCCCGGCCATTACACAAATGGGACCTACAAAGATTTCTGAAGACGCAACTGTTCCGCGCAGTCAAATTCCGGCGATGATGGAGAGATTAAACCAAATCCGGGAAAAATACGGGTTGAACTTGGTTGTATTTGGTCATGCCGGCGATGGCAATTTACATCCGAACATCATTACTGATAAACGAAATATTACGGAAATGAAAAAAGTGGAGCTTGCAGTCAGTGAAATTTTTGAAGCTGCAATAGAACTAGGGGGAACTCTTTCCGGAGAACATGGAATCGGTACATTAAAGTCACCATATATGGAAATGGAATTAGGTATAACAGGGGTGAATATGATGAAAAAAATTAAAAAAGCATGGGATCCCAATAATATCATGAATCCAGGAAAGGTTTTTCCTGATAAGGGCCAGACAAGGGTCGTGTTGGTTACATGAATCTACCTGTTAAATCCAACGAGACAAATGAAGCGGTCCAAAATTTATATTCAGATGCCTATGATTGGACAAACCAATGCGTAAAATGCGGTTATTGTTTACCAGCATGTCCTACATATG
Organism: Peribacillus sp. P4_B1; assembly: GCF_056402395.1. NCBI lineage: Bacteria > Bacillati > Bacillota > Bacilli > Caryophanales > Bacillaceae > Peribacillus > Peribacillus sp. P4_B1. Next base: position 61,443 of record NZ_JBFUHM010000028.1, on the reverse strand, counting down.
AATCAATGGGTGTAGAGTCCGCTTCTCCACGCGGCCGAATCAATCTAGTGAAACTGGCAGCCGAAGGGAAAATAGATTTCCAAAAAGATTTAGCTGAACCGATCGACCTTTGCTTGGGCTGTCGTGCTTGTGAAACCGCATGTCCAGTCGGTGTGCCATACGGACATATACTGGAAGCGGCAAAAGAAGCGATTGAAGCCTCCCCATCAGCGAACGAAAAAAATAAAATGACGAAAATCAAAAAACTGGCATTGGTTCATCTTTTTCCATATCCAAAACGAATGAATAGGATTGGGAGTGCAGTTCACCTCTATCAAAAAACGGGGCTATCCAAACTTATCCGTTCATCGAATGTACTGCAAAAGGTTTCCCCTGTCCTTGCACATTTAGAACAAGCACTTCCTCCTATCGAGTCGTCCTCCAAACGAATCCGGACAGGAACGATAATACCGGCAAAAGGGGAAACGAAATTAAGAGTGGCATTTTTTGCTGGGTGCATCATGGAATCCATGATGTCTCGAATCAACCGTCTTTCCATCGAGCTGCTCACCATTGTGGGCTGTGAGGTCATTCTCCCTGAAAATCAGAATTGCTGCGGTGCACTGCATTCCCATCAAGGCGAAATAAAACAAGCAAAAGCATTGGCGAAGAGGAATATCCAAGCCTTCATGCAATCAGATGCTGATGTAATTGTAAATAACGCAGGAGGCTGCGGTGCTTCGCTTCTTGAATATGGACACCTATTGGCTGATGAAAACGAATGGGCTGGGGCGGCAAGGGCATTCTCGGAAAAATCAAAAGATATCAGTCAAATTCTTCATCAATTGGGGCCACTTCCCTTTACTGAAGAATGGCAAGGCATCGTTTCCTATCAAGATTCATGTCATTTACGCAATGTTCAAAAGGTCCAAAAGGAACCTCGTTTATTATTGCAATCCATACCAGGTGTTTCCTATGTGGAAATGGAAGGGTTTGACCGTTGCTGTGCATCTGGAGGCATTTACAATCTTCTTCACTTTAATGAATCCATGAAGATACTGGATGAAAAAATGAAGAACCTAAAAGATACAAAAGCCACTGCAGTAGTGACCGTTAATCCTGGCTGCCAAATGCAAATGAGCATTGGCATTCAAAGGGAGGGAGCAGCAAACCAAATCAAAAGTATGCATCTTGTTGAAATACTTGCCAAGGCTTGCGGCTTGGATTGACCAAAGAGAAACTGAAACTTTATAGAATATTAAACATCAGTATTTCCTGATTCATTGGGAATTACTGATGTTTTAATTTTTCTCCATTAAAGATTAAGGCGAAAATATCTTTGTAGATCAATGATACAGAGGATATCTGCGGATGAAAATAGCGATTTATGTTCATTAAATTGAAAATACAGTAGACCGGTAAGAAATTTAACTATATTAAGATATGGAAAAGGGTATAATAAGTAATGTAATAAACCATTCTTGGTAATGGATTATTGTAGGATCGGATTTACATTTTACTATATCCGATATTTACATAAAGACAGAAGGAGAAATGATTCATTTGAATAACAAAGAAATAAAAGGTATCGAGTTACCTGCCAACTATGAGGAATTAAAAAAATCTGCCAATCGCAAATCTAATTGGAGAGAACGTTTAGATGCGATCGAAGAGTTAGGTCAGTCAAAAAATAATCAAGTAATCGATATTCTCAAACATATCATGAATAGTGATTCTGTATATAAAGTTCAAGAGTCCGCATACCGTCAACTGAAAAGATTAGGCGAAGATGTTCAATTGCCACCAAGGAAAAAAGGCGAATTGGTTAAAGGATTAACCAAAATCTTAGTTAGGATCAAGAAGAGTTTACCAGAAAATCACTCATATGCTGAATTCAAAGAGAAACTTCAGAAAATGAGAATGGATATATATGACACCTATGAGGGTGAAAAAGGGGCAGACTTTGATAAGTGGCTTGAAAATACTTGGTCTGCTTTATCGAAAAGATAAAATTTATTCAAAAGGAAAACAAATAAGATTGGATGAAGGAGCAAAATTTTTGCTCCTTTTTGTTTACCAATAAAATAGGTATACACTTATATCCTTCCCCTTTAATTTAAACATCGAATGATACACTCTCTACATACAAAGATTAAATGACTGTGAGTCTTTAAAGCATAAATCAGGAAAAACCACATTTCCCATGTGCTCAGCCCGCGCTAGAATAATTCTATTCTATTTATTCCCTATATAAACACATTTTTTTTATAAATCAACATAATGTTATTAATAGAATGAATGAACTCATAGGAGACCAGGAGGAAGACAATTGAATCAAATGTATACGATCCTTGAAGAGGTTCAATCGACCTCTATGGAGTGTGTATTGGCTACCATCATTCATGTGGAAGGTTCAGCATACTTACGTGAAGGTACCTCCATGCTTATAAAAAAAGATGGTACATCTTCAGGCGTTATTAGTGTTGGGTGTATCGAGGAAGATCTTATTCTTCATTCTTGCAGAGTGTTTGAAAGGAAAAATACAGAGACCTTTGTATATCACATGGAACGTGATGAAGATCTAGAATGGGGAATTGGAACAGGTTGTAACGGAATTCTATATATATTACTGGAGTATGTGGACCATAGATTAAAAGAAAATCTTTCATATGTCTTGGATTCCATAAAAGAAGCTAAGGTAATCGTCCATCAAATTGAGTTAGATGATGATTGGAACTTATTGGGGTATTCTTTCCGGTCAGAGGATGAGTATACTAATGAACCCAAAGAAAATGATGTTAGCTTTATTTATAGGCAAAAGATTAAACCTAAACCGCGTTTAATCATTTTTGGAGCTGGGTGTGATGTATATCCAGTTGTCACTATGGCTACCTCAATAGGGTTTTTAGTTACTGTTTGCGATTGGAGGTCAGAGCTTTGTAACGAAAATAATATACCCGACGCAGTTAGCCATATTATAGGATTCCCATCTGAAATTATGGAACAATTATCTTTTAAAAAAGATGATTATGTTATCATCATGACTCATAACTTTCAGAGAGATAAAGAAATACTTTCACTCATAATGAATCAGCCATTATCCTATATAGGCATTTTAGGTTCCAAAAAACGTACTGCCAATTTATTTGACACGAAAATCCCTAATAATATACACTCACCTATCGGTTTATCAATTGGAGCTAAGGGCCCTTTCGAGATTGCAGTTAGCATTATAGCCGAATTAATTCAGCATGAAAGAATGAAGGGACATCCCGAATGAAAATAACTGGGGTATACCTGGCCGCTGGAAATAGTAATCGAATGGGTATAAATAAATTAGCATTGCCATTAGGAAATAAAGAAATGGGAAGATGGGGATTAGAAAAAGCGGTTCTATCTGAACTTAACGATATTATCATTGTTTCGAATCATTTAAACCACCTGGATTTAGCAGGTTTTAGTTCTGAAAAAATAATTACGGCCGAAATTAAAGAACCAGAAGCAGGTCAATCCCATTCACTCCAAACAGGTATACGATCAGCAAACAACATACATTCGGACGCCGTAGTAATTTTACTTGCTGATCAGCCCTTTATAACAACAAATATGATAAACAAACTCATCGAAATATACAAACGAAACCCTAATTACTCCTTTGTTGCCTCTAGTTTTCATGGTTGTATACGACCTCCCATACTTATTGACAAAGATCTCTTTTCCGACATTCACCTTTTACAAGGAGACCGAGGCGCAAAACAGATTCTAATGGCGAAGAGAGAAAAGGGGATACTCATTCCTTTTTATTTAAAAAAATGGTTTGTTGATATTGATAATATGGAAGAATATCTTTTTTGGAAAAACACAATAGATAACAATTAAATAAGAATAATAATGAAAATGAGGAGACTATATGGATATTATCGGAAAAGGGGTAATTAGAAAAGATGCTTGGGAAAAGGTGACAGGGCAAGCGATTTACACAGGAGACCGAGAAGAAGTAAGAACTCTCCATGTTAAAAAGGTAATTAGTCCTTATGCACATGCCCTTATTAAACATATTAATCTAACCCAAGCTGAAAAAGTTCCAGGCGTTCGTGCAATCATAACAGGTGGGGATTTACCACTAACGGGAGAAGAAATCAGGGATCGGTACCCCATAGCTCGAGATAAAGTTCGCTATCATGGAGAAGTAGTAGCACTTGTTGTTGCTGATACAATGAAACAAGCAGAGATTGCAGCTGACAATATTCAAGTTATCTATGAACCTTTAGCCGTTGTCAATTCGCCAACGGAAGCCTTAAATCCCAATTCCCCTCTACTCCACCCAGATTTAGATACTTATAAAAAAATATCCGAGGTATTTCCCGAGCCAGGCACAAATATAGCCAATCGAACCAAAATCAGAAAAGGTGACAGAAAAACAGGTTGGCAAGAGAGTGAAATCATTATTGAGGAAAAGTTTTCTTTTTCCCCCTCCGACCATGCAGCCATGGAAACAAGATGTTCTTTAGCGGAAATTCACTCAGATGATAAGATCATTATCACTTCTTCTTCTCAAGCTCCTTTCATGATCAAGCGTTTGATAAGTGATTACTTTGATGTGGAAATTGGAAATGTCATAGTAAACACTCCACTTGTTGGAGGGGCATTCGGTGGTAAAGCCTCGGTCCAACTTGAACTATTAGCTTATATCGCCTCAAAGGCCGTTAATGGCAGGCTAGTAAAAGTTGAAAATAGTCGTGAAGAGGATATTTTGACATCACCTTGTCATATTGGATTAGATGCTACCATTAAATTAGGTTGTACAAAATCTGGTTTGCTAAAGGTCGCAGAGCTGACGTATTTATGGGACGGGGGAGCATATGCCRACAAAGCTACAGATCTAAGCCGTGCTGGAGCTGTAGATTGCACCGGACCTTACAATATAGAAAATATTTGGTGCGACTCTCTCTGTATGTATACAAATCATCCATATGCCTCGCCTTATCGAGGTTTCGCCCATTCAGAAGTTCTATTCGCTTTTGAGCGGGCCATGGATTCCCTTTCAAAAAAACTTGGAATGGATCCACTTGAACTTCGTGAAATGAATGCGATACTCCCAGGGAACTCCACCCCAACACAAGTTAAATTGAATTCGAGCACGGTAGGTAACCTCCCTAAATGCATACAGGTGCTTAAGAAAAAAATGAATTGGGAAGAGGGCCAGTTAGTAAAAATAAACGACAAGATAATAAGGGCAAAAGGAATCGCTTGTATCTGGAAAACTTCAACGATCGATACCAACGCTGGATCTGGTGTCATATTAACCTTTAACCCTGATGGCAGTGTAAACCTTATTTCAGGAGTAGTAGAAATCGGTACAGGAACAAAAACGATATTAGCACAGATTGTATCAGATAAATTAAAGGTATCAATTGATCGTGTAAACGTTCAGATGAAGGTAAATACACAAAATACTCCAGAACATTGGAAAACGGTAGCAAGCCGCGGAACATTAATGGCAGGAAGGGCTGCGATTCAAGCTGCGGAAGATGCTCTTTCACAAATAAAGAAACTTGCTTCTTGTGTATTACGAGCTCCAATTGAAGACATCGTCCTTGGCAAGGAAAGGGTCTTTATGAGAGGGGAACCGAATATCGAAATTCCTTTCAAACGGCTAGTGTATGGGTATACATATCCTGACGGAAGCACGATTGGAGGACAAATCATCGGTAGAGGGCAATATACCATTCCACATATAACAAATTTAGATCCCGATACAGGTGCTGGCAGACCAGGTCCTGAATGGACTGTTGGCGCACAAGGGGTAGAAGTAGAGTATGACATAAATGAGTATACTTACAGGATAGTAAGGGCAATATCTGTCATTGATGCAGGAAAGGTTTTGAATCAAAAAACTGCCGAAGGACAAATAATGGGTGCAATGAGCATGGGCATAGCATTCGGCGGGCGTGAAACATTCTATTTCGATCACCTTGGCAGAGTATTGAACCCTCAACTCAGAACCTATAGACCGTTAAGATATGGAGAAAACCCTGAATATATTTGTGAATTTGTAGAAACACCACATTTAGAAGCCCCATATGGCGCAAGGGGCCTTGGAGAACATGGGCTCCTAGGTATGCCAGCTGCTTTAGGTAACAGTTTATCTTTGGCTGCGGGGATTCCTTTGAACCAGTTGCCATTACTTCCTGAACTCATTTGGAGGGGGAAGCGAGGGAGAAGAGATTAATGTTATCTTATAATTTTGATTATTATAAACCTCAATCGATAAAAGAAGCGATTGAACTTTATCAACTATTAAAATTACAAGAAAAAAAACCTATGTATTATGGTGGTGGGACTGAAATTTTAACATTAGGACGTTTAAATTTTATATACACCGATGCGATTATCGATTTAAAAGGGATTCCAGAATGCAGTGCATTCGGGTTTCAAGACCAAGAACTGATCATTGGCTCAACATTGAGTTTACGTGCAATCGAAGAAAATAAGCTATTTCCGCTATTATCGGATACTTCAAAAGAAGTTGCTGATTATACATCAAGAAATAAAATCACTATAGGTGGAAACATATGTGGTCAAATTTTTTATAGAGAGTCAGTTCTTCCATTTTTATTATCAGATAGTACTGTCATTATTGCAGGACCAAAAGGAACGAGGAAAGAATTTATTAATGAAGTTTTCCATAAAGAGCTACGACTTGACGAAGGGGAATTTCTCGTACAAATTGTAACAGAAAAAGAATATCTGAAAGCTAAACACATTAGTGTAAAGAAGAGGCAGCAATGGAAAACGGGATATCCGCTTTTAACAGTTGCCTCATTAAAAAAAGAAGGATTTATTCGATTTGCATTCAGCGGGGTTTGTCCATATCCTTTTCGGTCAATTCAAATGGAAAACAAACTAAATGATAAGAGTTTATCTTTTAAAGATCGAATTTTAAGCTCCTTAGAGTTTTTACCAACTCCAGTTTTAAACGATATAGAAGGATCCAATGAATATAGATTATTTGTTTTAGAAAATACCCTTTCATACATTTTGTCATATATAGGTGGTGAGGAACATGAATAGCCATTCGGCGGATCGTAAAGTTACCATTCAATTAGAAATAAATGAAGAACGGTATGAGAGGGATATATTGGCATCGGATATATTGCTAGATGTTCTCCGAGATAAAATTGGACTTACGGGGGCTAAACCTGGATGTTTAAATGGAGATTGCGGCGCTTGTACGGTGATAATGAATAAACAGCCAATGAAATCCTGTTTAATGTTAGCCATTGAAGCAATTGATTCAGAAATCCTTACAATAGAGGGACTCAAGAATACCCCGATTCAGAGAGCATTTGTGGAACATTTTGCTTTTCAATGTGGGTATTGTACATCAGGATTTATAATGATTTGCCAGGCTTTACTCCTTAATGACAGGAACCCAAGTCCTGAAAAGATTGAAACATGGCTTTCTTCGAATATTTGCCGGTGTACCGGATATAAAGAAATTGAAAAAGCAATATATTCAGTAATAGAAAATGTAAATATAAAAAATCAAACAAATCAGTGACGTTTGCCCGTTTATATGAATAAAATGCCTACATGGGGAGTGGTGATATTGATTGAAACCTGTGTAGCTAATTCAGAAAAAAAAGTACTTCACTCCTTTCAGCGTAATCTCGAAATTACAACAGCCATCCTATTATTAACTGGACAAATTACAATCATTGGCGTTTTTGTAAGGTCAGGAAGGTTTGGTCTCTCTTTAGGTGGGCCTCTTTTTGGGGGCCATCGTATCGAAGGGAGGGACCACTCGCAAGTGGGAAATCTTTTTATCGATATATTGGACATCATTATAGCTATATTATTAATCAATGATGCCATACATGTGACAGGAATATTTATTTCGTCTGGTGATTTTTCAATTAATGTTTCCGGTCCTATTTTTGGTTACCCTGAAGTTGTTCCGGCATTGCCAATTGAAGATTATAATTTTTTTAATACGATTGTAAAGAAGCATTATAATGTTCCATCAGAGTTATTAACTACATTAAAAGGGAATGAGTAAAAATGTCACTAACAGATATTCCTACAATTAAAAGTTCGAGAAACAATGCTTTTCTAATAGCCATTCCCATTATCATCTTCATATTTTTCTTCACTCAGCAAAAGTCCACAGATGTCTAAAAACTTTGATACTTTTAGAGTAATAAAGGTTTTTATCATTTTAGAGGTGAGGCCTTTTTATAGCTTCACCTTTTTTTGTTGTGCTTTTTGATGTTATATAGGGTAGAGATGGAAGCAAATAAATTTCGGACAAAGAATTGAAGGAGTCCATATCCACGATAAATCCATTTTGAATAAACTTTGGATAAAAACCTAAAAACACAAGCATTAAATAGCAAACTAACATAGAAATGAGAGAGGGAATTTGATAGTAATTCCATATAAACTCTCTATTAGTTTTATTTATAAATCGTCTATTCCCGAAGAAATCCCCTTTCTAGCCAGGAACTATGACCTGGCTGAATGCAAAAAGGTTCCAAAATACTTTATTCAGGAGGTAGATAAAAGTGGAAAAGAAAAAAATGATATTAAATGGAAAGATCGTATCTTATATCGAGAAAGGCAATGTTAATGATCCCCCAGTTCTTTTATTGCATGGGGTACCTGAGTCCAGCCTTTTGTGGAAGGAAATGATTCCATGCATTGTGTCTTGTGGATTTAGAACCATTGCACCTGATCTCCCAGGATTCGGCCAAAGTGAACAGTTTGATGAATCCTCAACATGGGAAAGATATGAACAGTTTGTATCGGATTTTACAAGGGAACTAAAACTAGATAAATTCCACCTTATTGTACATGACTGGGGCGGACTTATTGGACTGAAATGGGCATGTGATCATCCAGAGAGAATACTAAGTCTCTTTGTTTCAAATACAACCATATCAGTAGATTATAAGTGGCACTCACTTGCTCAGATTTGGAGAACACCAAATGTCGGAGAGAAAATAATGAAACGCATGTCAGATGATCCCCAAGCTCAAACTGAATTGAAGAAAACGATTCCGAACATAGTTGACGAAATTCTGGAAGATTTCTTTCATGTCTTTAGAACACCCGAATCTTGTAAAGTCATCTTAGATCTATACCGTTCAGGAAATATAGAAAAGGTAAAATCGTACAATCAAAAACTAAATCAGATCAAAATACCTGTCACAATAATTTGGGGAGAGATGGATCCTTATATACCGTTTGAATTCGCCTACAAGCTCCAGAAAGAAGGTTTCCCACATGCACAGGTTCACATCATTCAAAATGCCGGGCATTTTATCCAAATCGAAGTGCCTGATAAAGTGAATTCTTATATAAAACAGCATTTTAAAAACGTGTAAACCTTTTATATAATATAGAGAGGGGGAGAAGCGGATGAAACGTCAGCATTCCCCTTTTCGAACGTAACAATACTTTATGGATAATCTTATTGTATTATTTGCATTTATATCACTAAATGGAGCACAGATGATGATTGAACAATATAATGGCTTTTGGCAAACTGGTAAACTTAATTATCCATATGGAAGGGGAATTAAGTTCCAAATTGAAGTAGAAAATATAGAGGGGCTTGTACATAGAATAAAGAAACATAATATTATACTGTTTAAATAAGTTATGATAAACACCTATAGTGAATTTACACAAAAAGAATTTTTAGTTCAAGACCCAGATGGTTATTTGTTGAGATTTTCACAAAAATATTAGGGTATAATTGTTATTTTTTATTCTTATCCAAAGCAGTAAACCGGAACAAAAGATGGAACTTTTACAAATGTATACTAACTGACGATGGGTAGCTTTTTTATGCAACAATAGTGGCAGTTTAGTGTGAAAATAAGTAGCGAGTTTAGTAATCTAAAAAGTTAAGGAGGCGAACATTTTGACATCCATAGAAATGGCACAATTAATTGATTTGGATGATATAGTGAAGATTGATGAAGAAGTAATCGGTAACAAAAGCAGATGTAAATACATTAGGAAAGCCATTGAGGAAGAGAGATGTATAGTTTCCATTAATAAGAATCTTATGGTTGGTTTTTTAATATTTGATACTCATTTCTTTGATTGTAGCTTCATTTCACTAATAATTGTTAAACCAACTGAAAGACGAAAAGGACACGCTACATCGCTTATTGAGTATTTTATAAATAATTCTCCAACAAAGAAAATTTTCTCTTCAACCAATAAATCAAATGAAAGAATGCAAGAAGTTTTTATAGCAAATGGATTCATACAAAGTGGATTTATTGAAAATTTAGATGAAGGAGACCCTGAGATAATTTACTTTATAGCTAAGTAAGTTCTTGCTAACGTGGGACCAGATTGTAAAGAAATGTACCTTAATAAACGGGGGCGTTTGTTAAAGGGCTCATACATATTATATATGCCTAATATGTATGAGCCCTTATTTTATCTATAATATTTAAATTTTAGTCTTGATAACTTCAAATCCCTAAAGTAGTGAGTCTTTCACATTAACGCTGCGAGAAGTTAAGTATGACCAATGCTAATATGTTGAGAGATAATAATAGAAAAAGGCTTTTTGCATTATCAGGAGCTGATTTGCAGCTCTTTTTCTATTGCAACTATGGGGTAGAATGGTTTAAGAAAATTATTATACATAAATTATATAATTTGAGGAGAGAACAGATGAAGACTAATAATCTTGATTATATTGAATTTTGGAGACAATCCATGGTAGATCATTATGGTAAAGTCCCGAATCGACTTAAAGATGATGCAGCAGAAGAAGCTTTTTGGTCATCCATGGTTGAAAGGAAAAAACAACATAAAGCGGACCCTTATACTAAACAAGTGAACCAAGAGTTACTGCCATTATTAAATCGGGAAGACCATGTATTGGAAATCGGGCCTGGCTGGGGCAATTACACCTTTGATATTGCAAAAGAGGTCAGGAAGCTAACTTGTATTGATAGTTCTAAAAGCATTATCAGTTTTTTGGCATCTCAGGCGAATGAAAAAGGTACCGAGAACATGGATTTGATTCATGATAAGTGGGAAAGTGGGACGAAAAGGGATAAATATGATGTAGTATTTGGTTTTAATTGTTATTACCGTATGATCGATATCGGTCACACCTTATTAAAAATGAATGAGTCAGCAACCCGTTTAGTGATAGTCGGTATGACGACAGGACCAGAAAAACCTCATTATATGGAATTGGAGAAACGAGGATATACAATCAATTTAAGAAAACGGGATTACATACACATTTTGAATGTATTGTATCAACTAGGAATACTGGCGGACTGTAAGATCGTGAAATTGAAAAGTAAAAAAATCTATTCCACATATGAAGAAATGATTCGTGATAATACGACAAAAATTCTCGATGAACAATTTTCCTATGATGAAGTAAAAACAATCCTTAATAAATATGTTGTGGAAAAAGAAGGCGTTTTTGAATACGAATATCCGTTTCATGCAGCTTTGATGTATTGGAATCCTAAGGAAATTTGAGTAATCCAGTATCATTGTTTTTTTCTCTTTTTGGGGACCTTCAGGAAAAAAGGTATTTTTTTGTTAATATGCGCAAAATATACTGAACATGCCCCAAAAAAAACCAAAGAAATTCGGAGAGTGATTGATAAATGAAAGAAATATCCGAAAAGAGATTTTGTGAAACATGTAAAAAGGAGACAGTGCACACAGTAAGGGAAGATGCATTAGAAATAGAATATTCATGTAATGAATGCAATCGGCACCAGGAGATTTACAAAACATTTTTTTAATAATATTCAATTAATTTGAAGGGAGTTTGAATCATTCTGATCCAATTGGTGAAAGTTTTAAAATTATGAAGGACCCAGGAAAACAATTCCAGCCACGTTTTGGCTTTTGAAAAAAGATGGTATCACAAATGGCGCAGGACTTATTCCAGATAGGTTCTAAGACTTTGGAAACAAATTAAGAGGCATTCATTCCATACTACCGATATAAACGAAAAGTTTAGTTTATACAGGGAATCGTTGTAGAGCACAAGGTTTCAGCGATTGATGGGAAAAGCGGGATAACATCCAAAGAAAAGGAATGGCGTTTCTTTGGATGGGATCACTTTATCATGCGAATTAAGCTTTGTGTATGTTTTATCTAAGGACCCATTTAGACAATCATTTAAAAGCTGAACATAGGTAAATTTCTAAAATTCATTCCAACGGCATGCAATGTGTGATATATTGCATACTACATATTGGTATTTTGAGGAGGAAATAGCCGTTGGTACATTCAGATTCAACTCAAAAAATTAAACGTACTTCTGTACGTGAAGAGGCATACATAATCTTGCGGGATTGGATTGTCCAGGGAACACTTACGCCAGGTCAACAATTACGTGACAAAGAATTAGCCGAACAATTAGGAGTAAGCCGTACTCCTATAAGAGAAGCACTATTAAGGCTCGAGGATGAGGGGTTTGTGGAGACCAAGCCGAGCCGTTCAACTATTGTTTCCCCTATTCGGTTCGATGGAGTATTAAATATATATTCTATTGTTTGGACACTGGAAAAGTTAGCTATGGAACAGGCTTTTGATATCTTAGAAGAAAAACACTTAAATGAGATGGAAGTCATCAATCAGGAAGTGAAAAAAGCAATTGTCGAAGGAAATCAATTAGCTGCCGTCCAGAAGGATAATGACTTTCACTCCATTTACATCAATCTTCCAGTAAATGATGAATTGAAGCGGATTTTATCTGGACTAAAACAAAAACTTATACGAATAGAACTGTATTATTTCAATCAGGTAATTGGTGTACATCTTTCCGGTAATGAGCATGATCGGATCATACAGGCATTAAGACAAAGAAATCTCACGATGGCCCTTGAAATGATAGAAAAGAATTGGAAAGAAAGTTATTTTAGGATTCAAGCCCATATGGATCGTGTAAAAGGTGGGGAAGAAAAAAATGAGTAATGATACTTTAGTCGATGTATCACCTTCAAGAAATAAAGGGATCGCTCTAGTACTTACCGGCGCTGCATTTTGGGGAGTATCAGGAACGGCAGCCCAATATCTATTTCAACGGCAAGGTTTCAGTCCTGAGTGGCTCACGGTGGTACGCTTATTGCTTTCAGGCGTAATCTTATTGGGGATTGCTTTTAAAAATGAAAGAAAACAGGTTTTTGGCATTTGGAAAACTAAAAAAGATGCGCTTCAAATTATCCTTTTTGCCATTCTGGGAATGCTCGCCGTTCAATACACATATTTTGCAGCAATTGAACATGGCAACGCAGCCACTGCCACTGTCCTTCAATACTTAGCGCCGGCCCTGATCACTTGTTATTTAGCCATTCGTTCCAAACGTTTTCCGACCATTACTGTGAGTGTAGCTGTGATCATAGCGATTTTAGGCACTTTTTTGCTTGTAACGGGGGGAAGCATACGTACACTTTCCATATCCGGGTGGGCAGTATTTTGGGGAGTAACATCAGCCTTTGCATTGGCTTTTTATACTTTGCAGCCTTATGAACTCCTTTCAAGATGGGGTTCAATGATTGTTGTGGGATGGGGCATGTTGATTGGAGGCATTTGTTTTAGTATGGTCCATCCGCCTTGGGCATTTGAAGGCAATTGGACTTTACCTTCTTTTTCAGCGGTTTTGTTCATCATCATTTTCGGTACGATCATTGCCTTTTATTTTTATTTGGAAAGTACGAAATACATCACAGCTTCGGAGGTAAGTTTATTTGCTTCGGTTGAGCCATTATCCGCAACCTTTATATCCGTTATCTGGCTGAATGTAACATTCGGTTTTGCCGAGTGGCTTGGCACACTTTGCATTATAAGCACCATTACGATTTTATCGATGGCAAAAAGCAAGTAGTTCCAATTATCAACAACTGGAGTATAAATAAAATTAAACAATAAAACTAATAAACTACCATGTAAATAATAAAGTCGTTAAAAAAACATAATGCTTGTTTAAAAATCGGGGCTTTTTGGTTTTATGCCTTCTTTTCCATATCATGTATAATAAACCATGGAATATTTTTATACACATGCAGTATGGAGGAAGAAAAATGAAGATAATAGAGCTACCTATCGAATTTGAATTTAATAAACAACAAAATCACATTTATCCTAACTTAATTATATTGAATAATGAACTGACTTTGGTCGATACAGGGTATTCAAATTCCTTACCTTTAATTGAAAATGAAATTTTAAAAAATGGATATGAAGTGAAGAATTTAAAGAATATAATCATTACTCACTATGATGGTGATCATATAGGCTCCCTATATGATTTCAAAGAAAAGTATCCTTGGATTAACATTATAGCTAGTGAAAGTGAATCAAAATACATTAGTGGTGAAATGAAGTCAGAGAGATTGGTTCAAGCCGAAGAAATGCTAGAAAACATGCCAAATAAAGAAAGCGAATTTGGTAAATGGTTTATACAGCAATTAAAGAATTTGAAGCATGTTTCGATTGATGAAAAGGTAAATGATGGTGATATGATTTTAGATAATAAATGTAGAGTAGTAGCAACACCAGGGCATACATCAGGGCATATTTCATTGTATTTTCCAAGTTTAAAAAGTGTAATTACAGGTGATGCAGCTGTTAATGAAGGTCAAGAATTGATCATTGCTAATCAAAACTTTTGTTTAAATGTCGAGAAAGCCCAACAATCTTTGAGAAAGGTTATAAATCTTAAAGCTGAAACTTACTATTGTTATCATGGAGGGAAATTTACTTTATAAATTTGGGAGTTAATGTCGATTTGAAGCAAAGTTTAACCGTTTATTAAAAGATGGACCAGTATTATTTGCACTCCAATTTTTCATTATTAACAATCAGGAAAGTTGAAGTAGGGGCCAAAAAAAAGCGATATTTATCTAACATAAAAAGCGGGCGACAAAATAATATTAACAGTTCATTTAAAGGGTGCGATTCTTGAATAAAGTTATTTTCTCAATGAACGGGTGCAATAGTTGCCATGGTTTTTGATGATTACCAAAACAGAAGACCAGTCTGATGAACCGGACTGGTTTTTTTATATCAATACTTTATTTATATGGAGTATCTTTTGAATAGGCTTTGTTAAACATTATTGTAGATTTTTAAATAGAATATACCACTAATTGTGGTCTTCATTGGGACTTAGGATTTACTCATACTTGACTACTGTATTTTAGGATATCTTCCAGATTGACAGTCCAACCCCTTACATATTGCCTCTAAAGTCGAACATCTAATAGCTTTTGCCTTTCCATATTTCAATATAGAAAGATTAGCCATTGTTATTCCAACCCTCTTCAAAACTTCTGTCACTTTTTTGTACTTCTAAACCAAACCCTTTATTTGATTAGCAGCTTCTTTATTTTTGTTAAAAACTTTATGAAAACTAAAAATGAATTTTTTCGTTCATTTAACCAAAACATAAAATATTATTTAAATACTGCTGATTATAAATGATCAGAAATGATTGTTTGAAATCACCTAAAAGGTGGAGTGAAAAAAGTGGAAAATCATATTACTTACCTTCTAGAACATTATGGGTACTTCGGAATAATATTTGCTTTAATCGGAGGTATTGTAGGACTTCCTATACCCGACGAGGTGCTTCTTACATATATTGGTTACACTGTGTATCAGGGTAAATTATCTTACTTAATTTCGATAGTAAGTGCCTTTGTAGGAGCAACAGGGGGGATTTCGCTTAGCTACTTCATTGGTAATAAATTTGGGTTGCCTTTGTTAGAAAAGTTTGGACCAAAAATTCACATTACCGAACAAAAAATTAATGCAACCAAGAAATTATTCAAGAAATTCGGACCCTATTTTTTATTTTTTGGTTATTTTATTCCTGGGGTACGGCACCTTACAGCGTATATAGCGGCTGTCAATCGCTTCCCATTTAGAAAATTTGTTATTTACGCCTATACTGGTGCATTAATTTGGTGTTTTACTTTTATCACTCTAGGAAGAATATTAGGGGAAAATTGGACCAATGTTGAAAAATATTTGTCAACATACAGGATTTATTTAATTACAAGTTTATTGGTCCTTTCAATATTAAGTTATTTTTTATGGAAGAGAAGAAATCGATAATGAAGGGGTATTTCATAAAAGTCGCTTCTTTAAAAGAATAAAATTCCAGAAACCGTTAAAAAATTCAACTTGTTTTTTATTACGAATCTTAAGGCAAGTGTGTTACTTGCTGGCTTCTGTATTTACCAGGATAGTTTTTCCTCTAATATTTATGAATAGCGGAAGAATATATAGAAAATGCTACATAAATGCGGAGATTGTTCGACGTCAGGGGGGACTTCCTTGTTCAATCAGATAGTTAAAGCTGTACCCAATTTATTTACGATTGGAAATTTATTGTGCGGTGTACTCTCAATTACTTATATGATGAGTGGCTTTTTGCAAATAGCCGCCGTTTTGATTTTCTTTTCGGCTTTTTTAGATCTTCTTGATGGAAGGATTGCAAGAAAATTAAAAGTGAACAGTGAATTTGGCGTGGAATTGGATTCCTTGGCTGATATTATTAGTTTCGGAGTTGCTCCCGCACTTCTATTTCATTCGATAGCAGCACCATCAATTTTAACGTCTTTGGCATTTATCCTTTTCCCAACTATGGGAGCATTAAGATTAGCTAAGTTTAGTGTTAATCCAACCATTGGGTATTTTAAAGGATTGCCTATTCCAGCAGCTGGATTACCATTGGCTGGCATGGGATTCTTTTTATATAGCAATGCGTGGATTACCTTAATACTCGCGTTCTTAATGGTAAGTCCAATTAGGGTAAAAAAACTATAATTTCGTTATCCTTTGTAAAAAAGCTAGTAACCTTTTTAGAAAAGGGTACAGCTTTTTTATTTTATCCATAACCTTTTTGATCCCCTAAAACAAGATTAGGATTTCATTGACATAGAAAATGATTTCATTATTTGTAATCTAAAGTTGAAGAAGAAATTCACACTAAAGTTTCTTTTAATAAAAGATGGAGGCATTTATATGTCATACTTAATAACTGTATATGAACAGCACAGTTATCTGATATTATTCATTGGGATTTTTCTAGAACTCATGGCTCTACCAATTTCAGGTGAATTTTTAATGAGCTACGCTGGGTATTTTGTTTTTCAGGGAACAATGAATTACCCTTTGGCACTCCTGACTGTCTTTGTTGCAGGAGGTGGGGGAATAACTGCAACCTATTGGATTGGTAGGGCAGGTGGGTATAAACTAATCGAGAAATATGGAAGGTATATCCATATGGGACCGGAAAGATATAAAAAAACCTCCGCTTGGTTTGAGCGTTCAGGCAGAAAATTATTGGTCTTTGCTTATTTCATTCCAGGAATTAGACATTTCAGTGGTTACATTTCAGGGATTTCTAGGATGCCGTTTCGAAAATTTATTATTCCAGCTTATATAGGTTCATTTTTATGGGGATTTTGTTTTATAACTCTAGGAAAAGTATTGGGACCTCGCTGGGAGGCCTTCCATCATTCAGCAAGTAAATATTTCATTATTTTTATTATTATTTTCGGGGTATTGTTAGTTGGGTATTTCACTTATCGGTTTTATAAAGTTCAAATTAAAAACTTATTTATTCATGTAATTAAATGGTTAACAAATCGACTAAAAACCATAAGAAAAACAGAGATCTTTCTTATTTTTCTCACTTTAGTTTTAATCGGTATGGTGACCTTGATGCTTGGGATGGCTCAAGACTATTTATATAATGAGTTTACTCAGTTTAATGAAATTGCTGTATATATAGTGGATTCTTCAATATATATGAGTTGGATGAAAGGGTTGTTAGTATTTCAATCCCCTTATGTTCTTGGAGTAATTATTGGTGTAACGGTCATCCGCATTTGGAGGAAGAGAAGGAATAGGCTGCTTGAGTATCTTTTACTTATCGTTTCGATTTTAGGAGCTAGGCTGTTTCATGAATCAATTATGCAGATTTTTTCCTATCTCCAATCAATACGGTTCGTGGGGAAGTATCATTCCTCAAATTTTCCTGATTTAAATGCCACTATTACAATAATCATTTATGGAACATGCTTATTTTTACTTATTCGTCATTCGAAAAAAAAATATGCTTCCATATTCGTTCCATTAATTGGGTTATTATTATTAGTGTGGTTAACAATTGCAAATATTGCATCGACCGAATTACTTCCAAGTGATATTTTGGGTGGATATGTATATGGCGGTGTCTGGATATCATTTATCTTCTTGTTGTTTGAAATGTTAAGACTTGTAATAGAAAAGTATTGAATTGAAAATACATATTCCTGTATTCGAGGCTGAAATTCAGTTTGAGGGTAATAAAGTCATAGTAGAACATAACGTTAAATCAGGAATAGAAACCTCATTGTAATCTGGAATCGACTTGATTTTATTGGGTGTTATGTTGCCTGGATTAAATGGAATGTAGGTACTAATGAAAGCGGGTAGACCAGCCCCTTTCTAAATTCTCTTTAAATATTTTGTGCAATCCACGATGATTTAAAGGCTTAGTTTTTTGATATAAAAGTTCGGTTTACTATTATGTTTGTTACTCAATAAGAATTTCTTAATAGTCTTGAAATACCGTTAAGGAATTGGGATTAAGGGAGAGGGGTGTTTTTTTCCCTTTTCCTCGAACTAAATGTATTTCCCCCATGTTAAATCCACTAATTCATTGGGATCACGGATCATGTCTAATGGGTAAATAATTTATGCTTCTGTAAGGGCTATATTAAGATGAATTTTATCTGCTTTAAGTGCTTGAATACCTGCTGCGAAGTCAGACTTCATCATGTAATATATAGGCCTTTTAAGCCCTCTGTGACTGGATATGGTTTTGGGAGTTTAATCTATACAGTTCTTCTTCATTCCAGTTTCTATTCACTGACTATCCCTCTTAGTTGTTAATAGTATAATTTCCTACATAGAGATTTTAGAGATACAGCAAGATATCAAAAAAATCGGCGTGAAACCATTTTAGCTTTTAATTTGCTCAATGCTATTCTGCAAAGATTGAATCATGGCATCTTGTGTAGTTTCTAAGTTGTTATTCAGATTAGGGATATCAAAAAGTACTTATTCGACCATCAACATTAATATGATTGAGCCTTTTTAAGCCTTTATAGCTGATTCCACCAAACCCAGTGTTTAGAACATAAATTAACAGGGAGGAGTTAATTTGAAGAATTTCCAAATATTCAAAGGTATTCAAATGATTATGTCCTGAAATAATAAGAAAAATTGCAGGAGAAACCAAATGAAAAACAATAAATTGTATCAAGTAATTATCGCTATTTTTATAATTGTCTTAATGGTCGATCACTCGGTCTATGCAATCGAATGGGAAGATGAAGAAGTACCAATAAGCTTTAAAATTGAGATGTTACCTTGGGAAATTGTAAACAACATTATTCCTAATAAAACAAATTTTACCATTATTGATATTGAAACTGGTTTATCATTTAAGGTACAACGAAGAGCAGGTAGCCATCATGCCGATGTACAGCCACTAACCAAAGAAGATACTCAAATCATGAAGAAAATTTATAATAATAAATGGAGTTGGAATAGAAGAGCCATTATTGTATTAATCAATAATCAAATGATTGCTGCATCTATGCACGGAATGCCACATGGTGCTGGTGCTCTACAAAATGGTTTTTCAGGTCATTTCTGTGTTCATTTCTCTGGAAGCATTACGCATCGTTTGAAAAACGAAGATCTTTCTCATAAATTAATGGTATTGAAAGCGGCTGGTAAGCTTGATGATTATCTACAAACGGTAAGTCCCTATGAACTTATACGTATTTTTACCATTGCCATTAATCAAGAAAATCAGAAATTATTAGCAATGACCTTATCAAATCCGAGTCATCCTAATCGTGTCAATAAACTTGTTAAAGATATTACATATTTTGGAGTAGTTGACCCTTTAAGACAACCGCCTGAACAACTAAATGGGCTTTTTCTCGTGGATGTACCCGTTCAAGCAGCTATTTATAAGAAGAGAGAAGGCAAAGAAATAAAGGTTATGCATTTTATGATCAGAAGGGAAAGTTTGACTGATCGTTGGTATATTGATCAAGATTTGCTCTATGAAGACTTAAAATAGGATTTGTGAAGTAAGGTGCAGTAATATAATGGGGGTGCATTCAATTGAGATTAACATGGATTGCCGGAATTTTACTATTCGTTCAACAAGTGAATATTTCTGAAAGCTTATCGGTAACCCATGAAGGACGAACGATTGCCAGTGTCAACCATTCTGATATTACTATGCCCTTACTAGATGTTCCTATAATGGACGTGGATAAATACAATCAATTTGTCAAAAAAATAGACCAACAAGTGTACCAAAAACCTGTAAATGCCACAATAGACAAACAAGGTAATATTCTTCCTGGGCGGGTAGGTTATAAGCTATACCATCAAGCATTTAATGAGCAATTTTATTCCTTTTTGTACAGAAGTAGAGCATATAAACTAGAAGTACCTTTGCTTGCTATTCATCCAAAAGTTGACAGCGAATTACTTGCGGAGATTCGTGAAAAAAAGATAGGTGAATATAGAACCTATTTTAATGTGAACAACAAAAATCGTTCAAATAATATCTCACTTGCTACAGAAGCCATTAATAATTATGTCGTGTTTCCAGGAGAGGTGTTTTCTTTTAACCAAGCCGTTGGCAAGAGATCAGAAGATAAAGGATATTTGCTCGCTCGAGTTATCGTTAAAGGAGAGTTTTCTGAAGGGATTGGTGGAGGGATCTGTCAGGTGTCATCCACCCTATTTAATGCTATCGACAATGCAGGGTTGCAAACAACTCAACGCTATTCCCATACTAGGAGCGTTCCGTATGTTCCATCTGGCCGCGATGCTACAGTAAGCTGGTATGGTCCTGATTTTAGTTTTAAAAACAAGTACAATCAACCTATTCTAATCCAAGCTACAACGCAAGGAGGAATGGTAAGTATCATGATTTACTCTTCAGAAATGATTAATTATAAGACACGAAAAGTTCCCGCAGCTTCAAATCAACTATCAAAAGAACAAATTTACCGTTCGTAAAAATACACTTTTACGAACGGGTTACTTTTTTATAAAATTCCCTATATTTAAAGTCCTTATTATGTAAACAATTTTCACGAATTTGTTTACATAATAGTGAGTAGCATAGAAGAAACTCGTAAAAAAACAGCCTTTGCTTATGGAATCAAGGGCTTTTTAAGGGATAAGGGGGAAACAGCTTTTTCTTAATGCAACGCAACTATCGTGGCAGTGTAGTGTATGTTTAATTTTATATATCACAAGAAATATCAAAAGAAAGAAATTGATACCTCTATAAGTATTAGGCGCTATATTCTTCTTAGAAGATTGTATCCACGGAAGATTAGCAAATAACAGGAAGATAATTGACGTTGCCTTTGATAACGATTATTCTTCGCAAGAAGCAGATATCAGAGCCTTTAACAAGACCGGGGAATGGTTTAGAATGAATGTTTCTAGAAAAGTACGCCTTAATGATGAAGAGAAAACCGGTAAGCGGGTAAGCCAGCACGTTCTAGAATCTCCTTAAATAATTTGCAATCCACGAAGATTTAAAGGCTTATTTTTTTGAAAGGTTCTTTTCGTAAACATTGTTGTTTTTAAAACGAAACTATTTAAGGCTGATTGGAGCGGAAGTGCGAGACTCCTGCGGGTGCAGCGGGACAGGTGAGACCCCACAGGCGTTTACGCCGAGGAGGCTCACCGCCCGCCCCGCGGAAAGCGAGCATCTGGAGGGGAAATCACCACAACTCACTACCTGGTAAATAGAACTAAGTATGTGAAAACAGCCTTTTGAAAAGATCGGTTCACTGTAATGTTTTTGCTGCTCCAAAAGGGTTTCTTGATAATCTTGAAATAACGGTAAGACAATAGGATGAAGGGGGAGGAGGCTCCCTTTGATTTTCTAAATTAACTTGCTCCCATATTAAATATTAAATATTAAATCCACTAATTCCTGACGTCTCATTCCTGTTGTTGCGTGTAGTTTAAACATTAATTCCTTCCTAATTCTTGCGGTCGCGAATCATGTTCTAGATAGGTAAATAATTTGTGAAGCTCCTGTAAGGTCATATATTTAGGTAATTTCTTATCTGCTTTAGGTACTTGAATACCTGCTGTGAAGTCAGACTTCATGTAATTTTCTTTTAAACAATATTCACTAAATGATTTTAAGCACGAAATGCGGCGTTGTAGCGTTCTTGGCTTAATACCATGATTAATGACCTGATCTTGCACAAAACGCCGCACACTGGACGATGTGAGATCATCTAAGTCCAATGATCGGTTGTTAGCAGTTAAAAACTCACCTTAGAGCTTCAAATCGAATGCGCAACTAGTTAATGTGTTCAAGGAGTAATTTTTCTCAACTTCTAAGTACATGAGATAATCATCCGAAGCTTGAACGTAATTCAAAATTATCAGACCTACTGGGAATTATTCAGTCCAACCCAAGGAAGTATGTTCGAAACCATTAATTATGAGACCTAGCCGACTTATAGAAAGATCCCCGAGTGTTATTAGAAGTAGCATTGAATATTATAGTCAACTTGAACCAAGTTAGGGGACAGGAATGAATCTTATGGGAACTTGAAGCTGTGACCACTTGGTACTTTTATGTTTGTTTCTAGTTTACATAATATATATTATAGGAAGTTGTATTTTAATTATTATTTGTATCTCATATCTTAAGAATACTTAACTTAGTGAGACGAAACAAATTTCATCTTATTCTAATTACGAATTAAATTTAGCAAAAAAATTTAAATGACTGTCGTTATCTTATCTAATTTAAAAAGATTTTTAATCTTTATTAAAAATTGACGGTTTATAATGAATTAAATTAATTATATTCAATGTCTTTTAATTGGCTATTTTTTAGTTGTTCCTTATAATTTTCTGTTAATTGATATATTATAATGTAATTTTTTCGCGAAGAATTATTTAATACATACAAGTCAATTCACTCTCTGGATATCTAAATGCTTCGTTATAGAAATTACATCTATTTTATGCTGTCCCTTTGTGTAGAAAACGGAAACGCCTTCTCTTTCTCCCTTTTTCAATCCATTCGCTTTAAGGACTTATTCATAACCATATGGTATGCCGTTTTTTTCCGACGACCTTGACCACTCATAAATTTTTCCCGTGTTCATTTTCCA
Source organism: Peribacillus sp. P4_B1 (assembly GCF_056402395.1). NCBI lineage: Bacteria > Bacillati > Bacillota > Bacilli > Caryophanales > Bacillaceae > Peribacillus > Peribacillus sp. P4_B1. The sequence goes on along the minus strand of NZ_JBFUHM010000028.1, from coordinate 38,209 downwards.
GTACAGGGAACTCATATAAACCTTCTGTAGTTTCGTATAGTGATAAATTAATGAAATTATAAATTATTCCCCCACCTATCAAAAGCGCAGCTATAGCTAGTGTCCAACCAATCTTTTCCTTCATTTTGCTTATCCTTTTCTTTCATAGACCCTTTTTTAAGCCGAGAAATACGATTCAATATCTACATATTCTATGCAAACGGTACATTTCCTATATAACCATCCTGCCGCTCCTCGTTTTATTATATTGATATATAAATATAATGGAGAAATGAGAAAAATCACGGGGTTACATTCTGATTAAATTATACAAATATAATTTAATTTTACGACAAATCTCTCCAATGTACCGCTTTCCTACCAAAAATAATCATAAGGTCGTCTATAGCCACATGATTCCCTCCAGTCGTTAAAATATAAGAATTAGCCATTAAATATCGAATCCGTTCTGTTATTAATAAGATTACATACAGCTTTAATTCCATACTTACTCAAATGGAATTTATATCGTGTATTTCCGTTACGATTAATTTCATTTTTTTATTTAGGATAAAGTTCAGCAGCTTAAAGAGCATAGTAAGATTAATATGACAGTCTTGATCCATTAACTTAACAAGTTCTAGCACATTTATCTTGGCAAAATGATAATTGGCAGCTATTTTAAACTGTGCACCATTTATTTTTAAGTGAGTGATTATATATTACAATTGGTCTTTACTTGCCTAGATATTTGCTTGCATACATCGGATTAATACATAGCTAGCTCAGTTACATAACTAGGACCTCCTTATTTAAGTAAATAGCAAGGTTATTGGCATAATATATTCCCTTTTATTTATGGACCAGTAAAGTTACTGAGAAGCTTTTAAATTGAATTTGCACGACATTTAATGCTTTTTAGGAGTCTCCATATAAATGTTATGTTTTACATTAAGGTAGTGAAGATTGTTGGTAGATCCTTCACATTCATTACATCAATTACGTAGCTGTATGTCGTTAGAAGCCTAAGAACAATCTACATCAGAAAAAAATGGAACATGGAATCACTTGTCATCTCATGTTCCATTTTGAAATATGGGAAATTCATGTTCAAATGGATTTGATCCGGCTTTGGATGAATTCAAACGAGATTGTTGCTTCTTGGACGATTTGTTTTAAAAATTCTTTGACGGCCATTCCTTTTTTTATCAGTCCCACTTTCAAGTTTGTCCTCTACTTTACTGACGGTATTTAATGCTATACGCTAAGGACTGCCTATGTTCCGTTGAATGACAACCGTATCCATTTCATTGACTGGTACCATCCAGTTCTTCACGTTGCCATAAAGCGAGTTCCTCCCATGACAATACCTTCAGCCCCGAGTGATAAGGCACTAATAAGGCCTCTGCCATTCGAAAATCCCCCGCCTGCTATTACAGGTGTCAATGGCTCAAGGGAGCATGACAGGGTGTCCATCTGTTTCATTCCCGACAATAATACTGGAAACGACCCCCAACTTCTCTGCCGGCATTGCTTTTTTTGACACTCTTATGTATCAAGGTAAAGCCGTGCTCATTGAGTTTGGGCATTAAACTCTCTTGACTTCTTCAACCGTTTCGATAATTTTCAAATCTTCATCTATTAAAATATTAAAGAATAATTCAGTCATTCTCGTTTAATTGACCCCTTTCAATTTTCACGGATTTACTTAATCCTTTCTTACATAATGTACATTGCCCTGTCTATAAACCATACTTATGGAGCCGCTTGTAAAATGTACTTCTTGGTATATCCATAAACTTTGCTGCAGCGGTGACATTTCCTCTTGATCTTTGTAATGCCTCTAACATTAGATCCCGTTGGATTTTTTCACGGATCGTCAGTTCATTCCCCTTGATGCATTTTTTACCGCCTTCCTTCAATGAAGGGATATCATCATGCCGGGCAATGGGCAGTGAATGCATGGAATTCAACACTTGAATATAATCCAGAGGTCCTTCCGCGAGTAAGATGGTCAATCGCTGGAGTACATTTTGTAGCTCCCTTATATTGCCTGGCCAATTGTAATCCTTTAATCGCTTCAATAACTCTTCCGTTAATGGAATATGCCAATCATTCTTTAAACACAAGTAGTTGACTAGATAAGGAATGTCTTCGATTCTTTCCCTTAAGGAGGGGACATGAATGGGGTAAACGTTCAATCGATAATATAAATCTTGACGAAAGGACCCATCATTGACAAGCTCTTCAAGATTACGGTGTGTTGCAGTGATAATGCGAATATCCAATGGTATGCTTTTGGTACCACCGATCGGAACGATTTTTCTTTCCTGAAGTAAACGCAGTAAGGCAACTTGCATAGCTAGTGGGATTTCCCCAATTTCATCAAGAAAAATGGTCCCTCCGTTCGCCTGCTCGAACTTCCCTTTGTGCCCTTGCCGTTTAGCCCCTGTAAATGCACCATCAACATAACCGAATAGTTCACTCTCCATTAAATCTTTAGGGATGGCTCCGCAATTTATAGTGATGAACGGTCCATTTTTTCGAGAGCCATTTTCATGGATAGCCATGGCAATAAGCTCTTTTCCGACCCCAGTTTCACCAAATATGCACACATTAGCTTCTGTCGGTGCAACAAGCTTCATTTTCTGCAATGTGTTTTGAAAGGATTCGCTAATCCCGCTTTCTCCCTTGAAGTCAAACACTTCAGATGGCATTGAAGCAGGAAAAAGCCTATTGGTTTTATGACCATGATTTTCAGATAAGAATAAACACTTACCGGAAATCCTATTATCTTCTTTAGATAGAAGCAGGTTTTCCTTAACGATTCGATAGCCATGATTTAATAGATCGGCCAATGCCATGCCGATGGATTGAGGGATTTTTTTGCGAACCAGTTTGCTGGCGGATACGATCATTTCTTTATGATTACAAACGATAAAGAAACGATCTGGATAGGTTTCTGCAAGTTCTATCGAGTGCTTGATCAGTTCCAGCTCCTTTTTATAGGAACGCACTCCCATTTCCTGTTCGATCGTATACGCTAAATTGGCTACCATCCCCAGCATGGAAGGATGGGAATATTCTACTGGACACGATATATCCAAAACGCCTAATATCTTCCCGTCTTCATTTAAAATGGGCATAGCAGAGCAACTCCATTTATGCGAAGCAATGGAATAGTGTTCAGTACCTTGGATCATGACGGCTTCACCCGTTTTCAAAGCTGTTCCAATTGCGTTCGTTCCGACCTCACCCTCCGTCCAGCGTACACCCTCCACAAAATTTATTTTACCTGCCTCATTGAGGATTTTCTCGTTTCCGGAAAGTGATAGGACATATCCATCGGGATCGACTAATAAAGCCATCATTCCCGATTCTTTTATAGATTGATTCATCCTTGATAATTGGGGTGATGCCAATTCTAATAGGAATGAGTTTTTTTCCTTTTGAATGTCCAATAATTCACTTGTCAATATGTGCTTGCCTTTATTAAGGTACGGGTTGACTTGATCTTTTTTGCAACGATGCCAAGATTCCATTATTCGCTTGTTCAGACGATTTGAATCTAGAACACCTTCACTGATAAAGCGTTCCCATGTACGTAGATAACAACTAGTGGACAGCATATAATCCTCCTCTAATCATTTGGTTTGAACCTTCAAAAATGAAAATACACTTAGTAAATCTAGCGGAAAAATACCATGGAGTTATAAATAAGGATGTTAATCGAGGTCCATTTAATTATAGTAGATTATGTATCCGCTTACAATATATTGATTGAGTTTACTAAAAAAGCTTCATGTGATTATTCACATGAAGCTTCTCTATCGATCCTTATATTTGCTAGCTTATGAAAAAAGGACACCCCCATCAATCATGATGGATTGACCTGTCATATAATCAGAATCAGGTGAAGCAAGATATGATACGAACTTGGCAACATCTTCTGGGGTTTCGGAGCGTCCTAAGGTTATGGAATCAGTAAACTTTTTGAATGTTTCCCCTTTTTCAAGATTCATATAATGCCCCATTTTTTCATCGATTAAATCCCACATTTGCGTCCCGACAATTCCTGGACAGTATGCATTCACCGTGATGCCAAACTGGGCCAATTCCTGTGCTGCCGCTTGTGTAAGGCCTCTCACGGCAAATTTTGTGGCTGAGTATGTACCAAGCAAGCTAAAGCCTTTAAAACTGGCAATGCTGGCAGCACTAATAATTTTCCCGCCTTCTTGCTTTTTCATTTGTTCAGCAGCGGCTTGCAGGCAATAAAGGACACCATTGACATTTATCTTGAAAATCTGTTCAAGGTCTTCTTGAGTTACTTCCAATAACGGCTTTATTTGAGCAATTCCTGCATTTGAAACCATTACATCCAGTTGTCCAAAACGTTCCACCACTTGATCAACCATTTCGAATACTTCCCGTCTATTGCTTACATCTGCTTTAATGGCAAGGCTTTCACGTCCAAGTTCCCTAATCTCATTTACGACCGATTTTGCCGTTTCCAGATTGACGTCGTTAATCACCACATTCAATCCATCTTGAGCTAATCTTAAAGCAATTGCACGTCCGATACCACGTCCTGCACCAGTGACTACCGCCGTCCGATGACTGCTAGCCATACAAAATCCCCCTTATGTTACATGAATAGTTTTAAGAATGTACTGCTTGACCTACAACATTTAAAAGAGCTTCATGGATGGATTCCGACAAGGTTGGATGCGCCGCCACTAAATCTTCCATCATTTCTGCCGTTATTTCCGCATGCAGCATGATTGTTCCTTGACCGATCAATTCCGTTGCATGTTGACCAACGATGGTAAAGCCTAAAATCTCATTATATTGCGGGTTTACAAGGACTTTGACCTTTCCTGCCGGTTTATTGGAAATGGCGGCTTTCCCATTTGCTGAAAAAGCAAACTCCCCAACATTAATCCCTCCATATTTTTTACGCGCTTCTCTTTCCGTCAAGCCTACACTGGCAATCTCCGGGGAGGTGTAAATGCAGCGAGGGATTGCCCGGTAATTAACTTGTGTAAATTGACCACAGGCGTTCAGAGCCGCCACCCGCCCTTCATGAAAAGCAACATGGGCAAGTTGTATGCCCCCGATCACATCACCACAGGCATAAATTGATGGATTGCTTGTTTGCATTCGATCATTCACCGAGATGCCAATTCGGGAAAAATCAATACCGTTTCCCTCTAGGTTCATCCCGTGCACTCTTGGTTTTCTCCCTATTGATACGAGTACGTAATCAGCATGAAAATCTTCCAATTCCCCATTGCTTTTCTCCAAAAACACCGTCTTACTAGTTGAATTGATATTTTTTACAGATGTGGAGGTATGGACTGTCACGCCTTGGCTTTTCAATTCTTTATGCAAGATGCTCGAGATATCATCATCTTCCTCTGGAAGCAGCTTTTCCCCCATCTCGATAACGGTTACCTTGGTGCCCATCCTACTATAAATACTGGCAAATTCACATCCGATGACTCCGCCTCCGATAATTAGTAACGAAGCGGGAATAGCAGGAAGTGACATGGCTTGACCACTGTGGATGATCCATTCTCCATCAAACGGCGCAAAAGGTAATGGAATCGGTTCAGACCCAGTTGAAATGATGACCTTACTAGCTTCAATCTCTTCATTCTTATTTCCGTTCTCGATCCTCAGTCGATGGCTCGAAAGGATTGACGCTCTTCCCTGAATGACTTTTATTTTATTCTTTTTCATTAAATATTGAATGCCATTCACCAGTTTAGATACGACATCTTTTTTACGTTTCTGAACGGTTTCCCAATCGACTTCAATCGAATTGGGGGAGAGCCGAATTCCCATTTGGCCAGCATTTTTCACCAATTCATACGTATCGGCACTTTCCAATAGTGACTTCGTTGGCATGCACCCTTCGTTTAAACAGGTTCCACCTAATGGCCCGTCGACTACCAATATGACCTCCTTATCCTGCTGGGCAGCAGTGATTGCCGCTACATACCCAGCCGGACCTCCGCCTATAATGGCTATACGATTCAAGCGCTTTCCCTCCATTTCTATAAAATCACGGTGATCGGCTCTTCTAAATACCTTTTTAGTGTTTGTAAAAAGGCAGAAGCAGGTGCCCCGTCGAGTACACCGTGATCAAAAGTTAAACTGAGTGGCAAGATTGTTCTTCTTTCCAATTCATCGCCAATATAAAGCGGGGTATCGTAAGCAGATCCAATCCCAAGTATCCCTGTTTCCGGTGTATTCAGAATCGGTGTAAAGTGCTCAACTCCGTATGCCCCCAGGTTACTGATGGTAAAAGTTGACCCTTGCATGTCTTCACTAGGCAATTGACCGTCACGTGCACGCCTAGCCAGTTCCTTACCCTTTTTCGATAAATGTCTTATGGTACAACTTTCGGCGTTTCTTATGACCGGAACAACAAGCCCCTTCTCCAAGGCCACTGCTAATCCAAGATGTATATGCTCATACAAATGGATATTATCTTCAATATAAGCACTATTCATTTTAGGATGCTCTTTTAGTGCAAGTACGACAGTTTTGGCAACAAAGTCCGTTATCGTCAGTTTAGTTGATTCATGTCTTTGTAGGATTTCATTGGCTTGTTTTTGCAGTATGACTAAATCGGTGACATCAACCTTCATCGTGAGAGTTAATTGGGCACTGTTTTGCAAGCTCTCCTTCATACGCTTGGCAATGATTTTCCTCATTCCTGACACTGGAATTTGCTGTGGACTTTCTAAAGAATTTACTGACTTGGAATCACTTTTCTCCATTTCTTTCTGTACATCATCTTTAGTGATTCTTCCGCCTGGTCCTGTACCTTGTATCTTCTCAATATCAAGATTGGCTGCCTGTGCCATTTTTCGTGCAATTGGGGTGATCAATAATCGGTCCCCCTGTGGCAAAATGGGTGACTCTTTGGTTTTCGGCTTTTCTTGTTCATCAATTTCCAAATCGATTTTTTCAGCAACAGGTTCTTTGATCATAATTTTTTCGTTCGGATTTCCAATGTGACAGATAACGGTTCCTGGGGGTACACCTTGTCCTTCTTGAACAGCTATGTTCAGAATGRTACCTTCCGTTGGAGATTCGATATCCATTTCTATTTTCTCCGAATTGATGCTGGCTATTGCTTCACCTTTTTCGACCGAATCCCCAACCTCCTTACTCCATAACGAAACAGTGCCTTCTTTCATTGCCATGCCCAATTTTGGCATTACCACTTCGACCGCCATATCTTTTTTCTCCCTTCAGATTGGTTTCTGTATCCATTATTGGTTTGCTTGCTCCGGCTTAAAAAGCTGGAGCATCATACTACACCCCAAGAATGGATGGCTCCCCCAATAACTCCGAAACGACCTGTATCACTTTTTCCGATGTTGGAAGGTAAATATCTTCTAGCGGAGGAGAAAAAGGTACAGGTGTATGTGGAGCTGTAATCTTTTTTATTGGCGCATCGAGCGTGTCAAATCCCTTATCCGCAACCAATGCGGCAATATCCGTTGCCATGCTGCATCTAGGATTCGCTTCATCCATCACGATCAAACGATTTGTTTTTGCCACAGAGGAGAGGATCGATTCTTCATCCAGCGGTGACAAGCTCCTTGGATCTACAATCTCAATTTCAATTCCTTTCGCTGCAAGTTTTTCAGCAGCCTCCATTGCCGTGTGAACTTGTTTACCGATGGCAACGACCGTCAAATCCGAGCCATTCCTTTTAATTTCGGCTTTGCCGATCGGGATTGTATAATAGCCTTCTGGGACCTCTCCTACCATGTTATATAGCGTTTTATCTTCAAAAAAGATGACTGGATCATTATCTTCAATGGCTGATAGCAAGAGCCCTTTTGCATCATATGGGGAAGATGGAACGACCACCTTTAATCCAGGAATGCTTGTAAACAATGCATAAAGGCTTTGTGAATGCTGAGCTGCAGCCCTGAATCCTGCACCATGCATCGTACGGATCGTCACAGGAACTTGTGCTTTCCCCCCAAACATATAACGGAACTTAGCACCTTGATTCAATACTTCATCTAAACAGCTGCCAATGAAATCGTTGAACATTAACTCGGCAATCGGTCGTAAACCTGTTGAAGCGGCTGCCATTGCCGCTCCCATATAACCTGCTTCTGCAATGGGTGTATCGAGGATCCTGTCCCGGCCAAACTCTTGAACCAATCCCTTTGTGACACCTAAAACGCCACCCCATGCTTCGTCATCCTGCAGATGATCAACTTCAGCACCGCCCGCTACATCCTCTCCCATAAGGATGACATTTTCATCTTTTCTCATTGCAATGGCCATTGCTTCATTTATCGCTTGTGACATATTGATTTTTCTACTCATCTAAAATTCCTCCTTTGTTTGTTTAATAGGATACATACACATCTTTTAATAAATCGGATTCCTCTGGATACGGGCTTTCTTCACTGAACTTTACTGCCTCTTTAATAGATTCCTCAACGGCACTCTCAAGAGAAACCAATTCTTTTTCCCCCAGCAAATTCTGATTCAGTAAGTAATTCCGAAACAGGGCAATCGCATCTTTCTCTTGTTTATGCTCCTTTTTGTCTAGTTCATTTTTATATTTCTGTGCATCTCCCTCGAAGTGTCCATAATTACGATAAGTAACGCATTCGATTAATGAGGGTCCTTCTCCCCTGCGAGCTCTCTGAACGGCTTCTTCAGCAGCCTTATACACAGCCATTACATCTTTCCCATCCACCCGGGCACCTGGAATATTGTAGCTAATCGCACGATCGGCTATCGTTTTACAGCTGGAAGCATAGTTGAAAGGCGTTGCTTCCCCATACCCATTATTTTCAGCGATGAATATAACGGGTAACTTCCAGATTGCCGCCAGATTTATGCCTTCATGGAATGTCCCATGATTATTGGCACCATCACCAAAAAAACAAACACTAACATGATCAGTCTTTTTATATTTGGCCGTCAATGCTGCACCGCATGCGAGCGGAAAGCCTCCACCGACTATCCCGTTCGCGCCTAACATCCCCTTATCGAGATCGGCAATATGCATGGAACCGCCTTTTCCTTTACATAGCCCTGTCACTTTCCCATAGATTTCAGCCATCATCCCGTTTAGGTCGCATTCTTTTGCAATACAGTGGCCATGCCCCCTATGAGTGCTTGTAATGCTGTCTTTATCGGATAGGTGTGCACATACTCCTACAGCTACCGCTTCTTCCCCGGCATACAAATGGACAAACCCTGGTAAAATCCCCTTTGCAAATGATTCATGAACCTGGTCTTCAAATTTTCTTATTTCCAGCATTTTTTTGTACATCCAATAAGCTTTGTCTTGTGATAACTTCATTTCATTCTTTTGAACCGTTTCCATATTTCAGCCCCCAATCATTAATAATGAGTCAATGATCTATATTGCAAATAGTGTGCCAAAATGGAAGTTCGGTAAATTAGGACTTTTTCTATTTTCAGTCGAAACAAAACGAGACAAAATGAGATTGTTGTCTCGTTTTGTCTCGTTTTTTAAAAATATATTATCCCGATTCACTTACCACTGAAGTGAAAAGATGGTTTGAATGTGGAAGCAGTCTGTTTAAGGAACAAGCTCTTTATGCACCATTTACTTAGATGCTCGTACTTACTTATGGGGCAAGTTAGTTAAAGTGGAACAAAATCTTCGTTTTATTAAGAAGCGCGTGAGTTCTATGTTGGGGTTCAAACAGTAACCTCTATATTGAGTAGTCTGAGGCCATGCATATGATAAAAAAGGGACAAATTTAATCAGTGTCCAAAACCAGAAAAAGTTCATCCACCAAGTAATACGATTTTGATCGGATTCCGTCATCAAGGTTTGAAAATCAAAGGGTTTCAGTCCTACAATGCGAGTCCTCTGAAACCTGAAGGCTCCGTAACTGAAGCTAGGGTTCACCTTATATCCCTGGTTAGTCATGAACAGGGTTCAATTTTGTACCTAGAGGTGACTTTGTTATTTCTCCAATGTATTGCAATACAGAGAACTTTTGAGGACAAGGATTTCATAACTGAGCTTAAGGTGTAGGTTTATTTATATGAACCGAAAATTTCCTTTGCCAATCTACGCCCAGTCGGAGTCGCAGCTAGGCCGCCCTCTGCCGTTTCACGAAGTGCAACTGGCATGGTCAATCCTATTTTATACATGGCGTCGATCACTTCGTCACATGGAATGCGGCTCGTAATGCCTGCAAGTGCCATATCAGCTGCCGTTATCGCGTTGGAAGCACCCATTGCGTTTCGTTTCACGCAAGGAACTTCGACCAATCCAGCAACTGGATCACAAACCAGTCCAAGCATATTTTTCAATGTGATCGCCATCGCTTCCGCGGCTTGGCTCGGTGTACCGCCGGCAAGTTCAACTATCGCAGCTGCCGCCATTCCACTTGCCGAGCCCACTTCTGCTTGGCAGCCACCAGCCGCTCCAGAAATGGAAGCGTTGTTTGCAACCACGAATCCAAAGGCAGCGGAAGTGAAAAGAAAATCAATCATCTCAGCTCGGGTTGGGTGTAATTTTTCTTTCACGGCAAATAACGTACCGGGAACCACTCCAGCAGAACCGGCAGTTGGAGTTGCACATATCACTCCCATTGCTGCATTGACTTCGTTCGTCGCAACCGCTTTACTGACGGCATCCAGTAGCAAGTTGCCCCCGAGTGCCTTGCCTGTTTTGATATAATTTTGCAAAAGAACGGCGTCCCCGCCGGTTAGACCTGTAACGGATTGCACCCCTTTAAGACCTCTCTCAACCGCTTGCTCCATCACTGTCAAATTCCTGTCCATCTTTTCAATGACCTGTTCTCTCGACAGGCTTGAGAACTCCATTTCTTGTAAAATCATGATTTCCGCGATTTTTACATTTTTACTTTCAGCAAGTTCAACCAACTCTGCTACATTTCGGAACATGTTTTTACCTCCATATCTGTGCCCACACTTTTAATCATTCAACCATCCTTATGACTTGCGACACGTTTTCCAAACTTTCAATTTCCTTCATGACATCGCTCTTGATTTTCTGATCGACTTCAATCACCATGAGAGCCATTTGACCTTTTTCTTTTCGTGAAACTTCCATATGCCCAATATTAATTTCATGATTGGCTAAAACCGTTGAAACGGAAGATATAATTCCATAAACATCGTTATGTACCACTAAAATAGCTGGGTTTTCACCTGACAATTTTAGCTTGAACGTATTCAACTCTGTTATTTCTATCGTTCCGCCGCCTATCGAGATCCCAACAAGTTCTAATTCTTTACTTTCGTCGAACAGTCTGATTTTGACTGTATTAGGATGATCCATCACCGTATCCTCGATTATAAAGGTAACTTCCATACCCGCTTCTTCCGCTATCGTCAATGAAGTGGGAATTCGTTCATCATCCGTATCGAAATCCAAAATTCCGCCTACGACAGCAACATCCGTACCATGTCCCCTGTATGTTTTTGCAAAAGAACCATATAAAGAAATGATGGCTTTCTTCGGTTGCTTTTCGAATAATGTCCGTGCTACTCTGCCGATTCTGGCAGCTCCTGCTGTATGTGAGCTCGAAGGTCCAATCATGACGGGACCGATTATATCGAATGCAGATCTATATTTCATCGTGTAATGCCCCTTTTCTGGGAAAGATTTGTTTAACCGCCTTCATTATGCCGCTTTTTGTTCTAATTCGCCGTTATTTGTGAAACGGTCCTAATTTTAATTCTGAACACGATTAGCAAAGGAAACCTACCGCAGCTCCCACAACTGCACATAGCCCAGATGTGATCGTTGCCTTTACAGGAAAATGGAAGCCACACATAACTTCCAACCCTGCGATTGGTGTGGCCCGTCCCGGTTACATGTTCAAAAAGTATGGAAAAAGCTCTACAAGACGAGAACTTCCCTTGAGCAAGTCAATGCTTAAAAAGAGTTCTTTTAACTATAATAATTTCAGTTATCGAACAGGCGAAAAAGGTAAAATACATGTCGATTTTACTATGCTTATTTATATTTATAATGCTTAGAAATTAGCAGTGAATCGCCTCAATCAGCAAATGCACAAAATGAATCAAGCTGTTTTTCGTTTAAGTAAACGTGGCAAAACTTTTATGGAATTGATTTTAATTATAATAGAGATTGAGATGTGGGCATTAATATAGGAATAGGTAAAAATAGTAATGATGTCCCGTTGAGATATGACAAAATACTACCAAGGACGAGTATTTTGTCTGCTCTAATAGATTAGTAGAGAAAAATCTTTAAAGATATTGGAAAAATAATAAATTCCTCAATTATCTTTAAAAATTAAAGTTATCTCCTATCATTGAACATCATAATATTGTATTTAATCAAACACGATTGTTTTATTACCATGAATAATAACTCTATCTTCAATATGCCAAGAAACAGCTTGGGCAAGAACCTGTCTTTCCACATGACTTCCGGTAACCTTTAATTCTTCGATTGTATGTCTATGATTAACCCGCTTTACATCTTGCTGAATAATGGGTCCTTCATCAAGATCATTCGTAACATAATGAGCAGTTGCTCCAATTAACTTAACACCACGGTTATAGGCCCTCGCATAAGGATTTGCACCGACAAACGCCGGTAAGAAAGAATGATGGATGTTAATAATTTGATTTGGGAACTCCGATACAAATGTAGGGGAAAGAATTTGCATATATCTAGCCAAGGCAATAAAGTCTGCTTTCCCTTTCAATAGATCCAGTGCTTTCTGTTCTGCTTGTTGCTTCGTTTCATTAGCTAAAGGAATATGATAATAAGGGATGCCATAACTTTCTACTATTTTTTTAAAATCTGGATGATTACTGATCACCATCGGAATTTCCACTGGAAGTTCATTCGATTTCCAACGCCATATAAGCTCCATAAGACAGTGATCCATTTTGGATACAAAGATAGCCATTCGTTTTCTTTTATTATTACCGCTTAAGTTCCATTCCATCGCATAGGCCTGGGCCAGCACATGTAAGTCCTCTTCAAGTTTTGCATAGGAAGCATCAAAGTCGTTTAAATCAAATTCGATCCTCATAAAAAACATACCTGCTTGTGGATCCGTCGTATGTTGGTCAAAATGAACAACATTTGCTCTGCTTTCTAATAAAAGGTTAGATACAGCTGAGATAATACCTGGTTTCTCTGGACAAGATATTAATAATTTAGCACGGTTAACATTCACTTCTTTATACAATGGTCTCTCACCATCCTTTAGATTTGTAATTAAAATATGTAAAAACTTTCGAATTCAGAAAGGGTGGCTAAACTCTACCGCTATAGGTGTCCGAACAAAACCGTTACTACACTTTCATTTCTAGCAATCTTGAACTACGGTGAGAGGGACGATAGACCTTAAAATTTTTTTACTGACAGACGCTTCCGCTTCCGTAATTTAACATCTCCGGTTTTCATAGTGAAACTACTTGATACTTAATATCGAACTTCTCCCACCTATCATATGGCTCGCCTCCCCTTAAGGAAGAAGTATTCAACTCTTCTTTTAATATTTTTATATCTATGAGTGTATTTCTTTACCATATACAGCTAGGGCAGCTTCCCCAATTGCTTCCGCTAATGTAGGGTGAGGGTGTATCGTATGCGCAATATCCATAGCTGTTGCATTTAATACTCGTGCAAGACCAACTTCTGAAATCATATCTGTTACATGTGGCCCAACCATATGCGCTCCTAACAACTTACTAGACTCTTCTTCAACAACGAGTTTGACAAAACCATCTGATTCACCAAAAACAAGAGCCTTTCCAATCGCACGGAAGGAGAACTTTCCTGTTTTTACTTGATATCCTTTCTCCTTCGCATCCTCTTCTGTTAAGCCTACACTAGCTACTTCTGGGTTACTATATATGCATTTTGAAACAAGAGTTTGATCAAGTGGCACAGGGTTTTCTCCTGCCATATGTTCAATTGCGATGATCCCTTCATGTGAAGCAACATGGGCAAGCTGTAATCCTCCGATCACATCTCCAATTGCATAAATGTTTGGCTCATTCGTTTGATAATACTCATTTGTTTGAATAACACTCTCGACTTCAACTTTGGTATTTTCAAGGTGAATGCCTTCTATGTTTGCTAATCTTCCGACAGATACTAATAATTTTTCTGCTGAAAATGTCGTGTCTTTCCCTTTATATACCGCCTTTATAGAGACACCGTCACCTTTTTCTAACGATTCTGGAAGTACCTTTGCCCCTGTTACGATTTTCACACCTTTTTTCTTCATTAGTCGCTGTACTTCCTTTGAAATATCTTTATCTTCTGTCGGTAAAATGCGCTCGGCATACTCAATCACAGTCACTTCTAATCCAAAGTCAATAAGCATCGAAGCCCATTCTATTCCAATAACACCGCCGCCGACAATAATGATGGAATTTGGGAGCTCTTTCATTTGTAGCGCTTCATCCGATGTCATTACATATTCGCTATCTGCTTCTAGGCCGGGTAATGTCCTTGGACGAGATCCTGTAGCTATTAAAATATGTCGAGGGTTTAATATTGTTTCCCGTTCATCATTAATCAGTCTCACTAAAACATCTTTTGACTGTAAAATACTTCCTTTTCCTTCAAACACATCTATTTTCCCTTTTTTCATTAAATGTTGAACACCTTTAAATAAGCGTTCTGTTATTTCTTCTTTTCTGGCCTGTACTTTTGAGAAGTCCAGTCCAACTTCCGGTGCAATAACACCAAATTTATCTGCATTTTTTGCATTTGAATATACCTCTGCACTTCTTAATAATGCTTTACTTGGAATACAACCTGCATGAAGGCATGTTCCACCAAGTTTTCCTTGTTCAACTACCGCCGTTTTTAATCCTAATTGAGACGCACGAATGGCCGCAACATATCCACCGGTGCCGCCACCGATGATAACAACGTCATATTTTTGATTCACCTAATACATCCCCCTTTTGTTTTCATAACCATGAATATATGGATAGAGTAAGAAAAACAACATATTAAACACGATCTATTCTATTAATAGATAAGCCGTGACGATTCTTTAATTTATTTCAATGGCACATGCACTGGATGCAAAGCTTTCTCCAACAATAAAGCCACTATCTTCTATATAATCAATTTGTGTTTCTTCATTTAAATAGCGTTTTGTAAAATGATCTAATCTAAGCTGAAGTCCCTCATATTCAATAATTGCATCATTTCGGCGGGGTTCATCCAATAAGAGGGAGAACTTCACCGACAGCCCGCAGCCACCGGCAATATCAGCGTCAATGCGAGGAATTTGCGCACCCTTACATGTCATTTCCTTCAGTTTATTCATGGCTGCCTCTGTTATTTTTATTTTGACTATCATCTGATTCTCCCCTTTCTTAATGGTTTATTGAAAAATGATTACGCATTAACCTTAGTTGCACGGACTTGTTCATCTGCATGATAGGAGGAGCGAACAAGCGGACCGGCTTCGCAATGACTAAACCCTTTTGACATGGCAATGTTTTTCAGTTCTTCAAACTCTTCTGGACTCCAATATTTTTCGACCTTTAAATGTCGTTTAGTAGGCTGCAAATATTGACCAATAGTCATGATGTCTACATCGTTAGCTCGAAGATCATCCATTGTTTCCATAATTTCTTCTTTTGTTTCTCCTAGACCAATCATGATGCTTGATTTCGTCGGGATAGTGGAATTCATTTGCTTTGCCCGCCTTAAAAACTCTAATGAACGTTCGTATGTTGCACGTGCACGAACTTTTTGGGATAAGCGTTTTACTGTTTCAATGTTGTGATTCAAAATGTCTGGTCTTGCATCCATTAATGTTTTTAAGTTGTCATATTCCCCATTCAGATCGGAGGGGAGAACTTCAATGCTGCAAAATGGATTTTGCCGCCTCACTGCCTTTACAGTTTCTGCAAATACTTCTGCTCCGCCGTCTTTTAAATCATCACGAGCAACGGCGGTAATCACCACATGCTTTAAGTTCATTTGCTTTACTGATTCTGCGACACGTTCGGGCTCTTCCCAATCAAGCTCTGATGGTAGCCCTGTTTGAACTGCACAGAATCTGCAAGCCCGCGTACATACACTTCCTAAGATCATGAAAGTTGCCGTTTTTCGTACCGCCCAGCATTCATGAATATTAGGACATCTTGCTTCTTCACAAACAGTATGAAGTTTTTTTTCACGCATCATTTTCTTTAAGCCTGTATATTGTTCATTCGTATTTAATTTAATTTTAAGCCATTCTGGTTTACGAAGATCAGTGATGGACATTTTAGTTCTCACTCCTATGAGCAGATGTAATTTTAGCTTTAAATAGGTTGGTCAATAGGGCTAAAAAAAAGACCGATTGAGTTTCTCCATTGCTCTGTCTTTTTAGTTCTCAATATCCTTTTTAAACACGCTTATGAAACCACCTAGAATGAAATATTGAGATTCTTTTCTTTATAATCCATCCTTGGTGGTCCATGTTCAATTATTAATTTATGACGTTACCGATGCTTCCTCCACTACTTCCTCTTTGGAATAACGCAAGATTGGTTGTCTAGCTGCTTGGACCTCATCCAATCGCCCAATCACCGTAGTATGTGGTGCGTCTAAAACAACCCCAGGGTTTTCCTCTACTTCTTTGGCAATTTGAATCAATACATCCGCAAATGCATCGAGTGTTTCTTTCGACTCTGTTTCTGTCGGTTCAATCATCAGACATTCCTCTACATTTAACGGGAAATAGATGGTCGGCGGATGGTAGCCGAAATCCAGCAGACGTTTTGCCATATCAAGTGTTCTTACACCCAGCTTTTTCTGCCTGGATCCGGATAGGACAAATTCATGCTTGCAAATTTGTGAATATGGCGATTCAAAGTATGGCCCTAATCTTTTACGAAGGTAATTAGCATGAAGCACGGCACTTTCTGATACTTGGCGCAGCCCTTCTGGACCCATCGTGCGAATATACGTATACGCCCGCAAGAGAATTCCGAAGTTTCCATAATACCCTTTTACCCTTCCGATAGAGTGCGGATAATTAGCGTTCAGCACATATTTATCACATTCTTTTTCTATGCGCGGCACTGGCAAGTAAGGAATAAGTTTCTCTTTCACACCGACAGGACCTGCCCCTGGGCCGCCACCTCCATGAGGCGTAGTAAATGTTTTGTGCAGATTTAAGTGCACGATGTCAAAGCCCATTTGACCTGGTGTTGTTTTACCTAAAATGGCATTGGCATTCGCTCCGTCATAGTATAATAGGCCCCCTGCTTCATGAACAACCTGAGCAATTTCCACAATTTCTTTTTCAAAAAGTCCAAGGGTATTCGGATTCGTCAACATTAGCGCAGCTGTATCAGATCCCACATGTTTCTTTAATTCTTCTAGGTCAACTAATCCATTTTTATCGGATGGAATCGTGATCGTTTGAAAACCAGCAACACTTGCACTTGCAGGATTTGTACCGTGCGCTGAGTCTGGAACAAGTACTTTCGTTCTGGTTTCACCTTTTTGAGCATGATACGCCTTAACCATCATTAAACCTGTCCATTCCCCTTGAGCCCCTGCGGATGGCTGTAATGTTACAGCATCCATTCCTGTAATGACGGCTAGCTCTTCCTGTAATTCATATAAAACTTCTAATGCACCTTGTACTGTTTCAACGGGCTGATATGGATGAATGCGGCTAAAGCCTTCCAACCGTGCCACATCTTCATTTATTTTCGGATTGTACTTCATCGTACAAGAACCCAGTGGATAGAATCCATTATCGATTCCATGGTTTTTATTTGAGAGCGCTGTGTAGTGGCGGACAAGCTGCAACTCTGATACTTCTGGCAGTTCCGCCGGTTCGTCACGAATTAAATGCTTTGGAAATTTTTCATTTATATCAACATAGTCAACGTCACTATCCGGAATACTTGAACCTACCCGTCCTGGACGACTTATTTCAAAAATTAACTCATTATATTCAACCATTTACAATCGCCTCCAAAGCATCAACAAATTGGTCAATTTCTTCTTTTGTTCGCTGCTCAGTCACAGCTAGCAGCATTTTATTTTCAAAACCGTAATCACTTTCTAAATCAAATCCACCGATAATACCCGCCTTAAGAAGTTTTGCATTGACTTCCTTTACCGGACGAGGAAGCTCGACAACAAACTCATTGAAGAATGGAGCCTCATTGATTATGGTAAAGCCCTTCTGCTCTAGAGTTTTCGCCATGTAATCAGCTTTCTCAATGTTTAGCTGTGCCATTTGACGAATCCCTTGCTTACCAAGTGATGTCATACAAATAGAAGAGGCAAGAGCATTTAATGCCTGGTTGGAACAAATATTGGATAAGGATTTATCACGGCGAATATGCTGTTCACGTGCTTGAAGTGTTAACACAAATCCACGCTGTCCTTTTTCATCTGCTGTTTGGCCTACAATGCGTCCTGGGATTTTGCGCATGAGTTTTTTATTTACCGCAAAATAGCCGCAGTGCGGACCGCCAAAGGACATTGGGATTCCTAATGGCTGCATATCACCGATTACAATATCTGCCCCAAGTTTCCCAGGAGTCTGCAGGAGTGCTAGTGCAAGAGGATTGGCGCTTACGATTAAAAGGGCACCATGTTCTTCCGCAATTTTCTTAATTGCTTTTATATCCTCAATAGAACCGAAGAAATTCGGATATTGAACAATTACGGCAGCAGTGTCCTTATCTATTTGTTCTTGCAGCTTCCCTAAATCTGTAACCTCATCAGCTAGGTTTACTTCCTCGGCTGTATATCCCGGGCCTCCTGCTACTGTATGTAAAATTGCCCTGGATTCAGGATGTACCGCTTTGGATACAAGAACTTTCGAACGTCTTGTAGATGCAACAGCAAGTGATGCAGCTTCTGCAAGCGATGTAAAACCATCGTACATGGAAGAATTAGCCACATCCATACCTGTCAACTCACAAACCATCGTTTGAAATTCAAAAATTGCTTGTAATTCACCTTGACTGATTTCCGGTTGGTAAGGTGTATAGGCTGTGTAAAATTCGGAGCGTGAAATCATATGGTTTACCACACTTGGAATGTAATGATCATATGTACCCGCACCTAGGAAAGTCGGGTAATGATTCGCATTTTTGTTTTTGATAGCAAGCTGGTTCATTCTTTTCACAAGCAGAGGTTCAGGAACCGCCTTTGGGATGTTTAGCTCACCCTGCAATCTGATTTCAGCTGGAATATCTTCAAATAACTCATCTATCGAAGAAATATTTAAAAATGTGAGCATCTCGTCTTGGTCTTGTTCAGTATCAGGAAGGTATCTATAAGTGGCTGCCATATTATTCCTCTCCTTCATTAGTAAATGCTTGATACTCATCTTCGTTTAGAAGCGAGTCTAACTCTTCTGGATTGGACATTTCTACTTCGACTAACCACCCTGCTTCAAATGGATGCTCGTTAATCGTCTCTGGAGCGCCTTCTAACTCTTCGTTTACAGTAACTACCGTACCTGAAACAGGTGAGTAAAGTTCGGAAACTGCTTTAACCGACTCGATCGTTCCCATCGATTCATTTACAGCTACTTCATCATCAATCGCTGGGTTTTCAACAAAGACGATATCACCTAACGCCTTTTGTGCATAATCAGTGATTCCAATACGTACACGATTTCCTTCTAATTGTTGTACCCACTCATGTTCTTTGCTATATCTAAAAATTGATATTACCTTCGTCATTGTATTTTCCCCTTTTCTTTTGGTTTTTTCACTATTGCCATAATTCAGAATATAGATTGGGTGATTTTACCCTTAGGAGCCGATTTCAAGGCTGCATGCAAGGTAACCGAAATCGACTCCTGAAAACTGCACGATAACTCTATTAAAATATTTCCGCTTACCTTTTATAGAATGGTGCATTAACAATAACGGCTTCAATCTGTTTATTTCGGATTTCCACTTGTATCGGCGTCCCTACTTCAGCTTGATCGGCTGATACCAAGGCAAGACCTAAGCTTTTCTTCAAAGATGGTGATTGTGTTCCTGATGTCACAATACCTATTTCCTCTCCATCTTTAGAAATTATCTTGTAACCATGACGCGGAATTCCCCGGCCTATTACTTCAATCCCTACTAATTTTCGTTTTAATCCAGTTTCTTTTTGTTGTGTAAGAGCAGATTTTCCAATAAAGTCACTTTCTTTGTTCGTCTTTACGACAAAGCCGATTCCTGCTTCCAGCGGGCTGATATCGTTACTTAGTTCCTGGCCATAGAGTGCAAGACGTGCTTCCAGCCGAAGCGTGTCCCGTGCACCAAGTCCGCATGGTTTTAATCCATTCGTGGCTCCTGCTTCTAAGATCTTTTCCCAAAGTACTTCCGCTTTGTCTGCAGATAAATAAAGTTCATATCCATTTTCTCCTGTGTAACCTGTACGGGATACAAGTACATCGGTAATCCCCGAGATGTTGACATGTTGGGCGAATTTAAAAGAACCAATTTCTGATAAATCTATTTCCGTTAACTTTTGCAAAATGGTTTCTGCCTTTGGTCCTTGGATGGCAAGCTGAGCGATGTCTTCCGAAATATTTTGGAGTGCCATCTCTCCTTTTACATGCTGCTTCATCCATTCGTAATCTTTCTCAATATTTGCGGCATT
This sequence comes from Peribacillus sp. P4_B1, assembly GCF_056402395.1. Lineage (NCBI taxonomy): Bacteria > Bacillati > Bacillota > Bacilli > Caryophanales > Bacillaceae > Peribacillus > Peribacillus sp. P4_B1. Next base: position 17,589 of record NZ_JBFUHM010000028.1, on the reverse strand, counting down.
AATGACGAGTAAATATTTTTCATTCCCTAATTTATAAACTAATAAATCATCGACGGTTCCACCGTCTGGATAACACATTGCGGTATACTGTGCTTGATTGATGCTAAGCTTTGTTACATCGTTTGTAACAAGGTAGTTAATATAACTCTCGGCATCTTTCCCTTCCACAAGTACTTCTCCCATATGAGAAACATCAAAAAGTCCTGCTTCAGTTCGAACAGCTTCATGCTCTTCTAAAATGCTAGTAAATTGAACCGGCAGAGCCCAGCCACCAAAATTTATAACTTTTGCTCCGTATTTTTTATATACTTCAAAAAGCGGTGTTTGCTTTAATGCTGTTTCAATACCCATGATCTACCCCCAATTATGATTTTTTGTAAAATAGATGTTCTTTCACCTGTTACCGGTTTCTTTCATTGCCATGATTCCAAAAGACATATCTCGCTGCCATGGCTGTTGCTCAGGTTTCAGTAAAGGCATAATTGCTCACACAGTCGTTGGCTCTTGAAATAACGGATAAACACCGCAAATCTCTTTAGTTGTTACTCTTGCTTTCTCAATAACGGCTTTATTCCTTTTACTTTTTAGAACCGTTGCAATCACTTCGCCAATTTTCACCATCTCTTCCTTCTTCATGCCTCGAGTTGTTAAAGCTGCTGTCCCCATTCGGATACCGCTAGTAACAAATGGCTTTTCTGGGTCATAGGGAATCGTATTTTTATTAACGGTAATGCCCGCGTCTTCCAATAACTTCTCTGCTTCTTTTCCTGTTAAATTCCACGGACGTAAATCCAAAAGGACAATATGATTATCTGTTCCGCCAGAAACAAGGGCTGCACCTTCATTTTTTAATGTTTCGCCAAGTGTTGTAGCATTTTCAATGACTTGTTTCGCATAATCCTTAAAGCTTGGTTGTAAAGCCTCGTTGAAAGCAACTGCTTTTGCTGCAATGATATGCATTAGTGGACCGCCTTGAATTCCCGGGAATACGGATTTATTAATCGCTTTGATTATTACTTCATCGTTCGTTAAAATGATCCCCCCGCGTGGTCCTCTTAATGTTTTATGAGTTGTACTTGTAACAACATCTGCATATGGGATTGGGGATGGATGAAGACCAGTAGCTACCAGCCCGGCTATATGAGCCATATCCACCATAAGTTTTGCACCAACTTGATCGGCAATTTCTCTAAATCGTGCAAAATTAATCGTTCTTGGATAAGCGCTTGTCCCAGCAATAATCAATTTAGGTTTTTCTTTCTTTGCAATAGCTTCCAACTCATCATAATCAATTAGCTGTGTATCTTCTCTAACTCCATAAGACACAACTTCAAACCATTTTCCTGAAACGCTGACTGGACTTCCATGAGTTAAGTGGCCACCATGTGAAAGGTTCATTCCCATCACCTTATCACCAGGCTGAAGCAGTGCGAAAAAAACTGCGAAATTGGCTTGTGCACCTGAGTGAGGCTGAACATTTGCATATTTGGCACCGAAAAGCTTTGTTAAGCGCTCAATAGCTGCTTGTTCTGCCACATCGACAAATTCACATCCGCCATAATAGCGCTTTCCTGGATAACCTTCTGCATATTTATTTGTCATCACGCTTCCCATGGCCTCTAATACATCAGGGCTAACGAAGTTTTCTGATGCAATCAATTCCAGTGTTTCATGTTGACGTTGTCCTTCCTTCTCAATCGCATCAAAAATGGTAAAATCATTTTGTTGTAAACTCATTTTATTTTCCTCCTAATGTTTTCGGGTAATTCTGAATTTTTACTTAATTCTGAATTTCAATATGGTACTAGACAATTAAGTTTCTTTCCCGCTACAGGCCTACTTTTCTATGAAAACTGTTAATAACAGTATGCTTTACACCCTTTTTTGCACGCAAAAAAGGACAGAAAAGGGTCGTAGCGTTCTCTACCCTTCTCTGTCCTTTTACCTGAGAGTTTAGCTCCATTTTTAATAGAGCCTTTCCCCTTTGGTGGCGTAAATGTTTATACGCGCTCTCCAGAGGTGCGTCCATTTGTGGTTCCATCTACCTGAGAGATTTGTTCCAAGGGTCTTTTTGGAACTTGCTCCTTCGGTGGCTTGTCGCTTTGCACTCTCCCACAACTGTCATCCGCTTATTCAATTTGATACATTTAGAATAGTTGTTGATAATAATTATGTCAAGTATTTTTGAAAGCGCTAACAATGATATTCTGAGATATTTTTTTGAATTTTAATATGATCATCCAGATATCTTAAGCTTTTTATAACGGGCAGATTTTTTACTCACCGAGTTGGAAAATATGGAGCGGCAGCTATCTGGACAAACACCGTTAATGGAATCAAAGGGTTTCTTGCCACTAATTCCCCGCTGCCTCTCTCTGATTCGCCTGATCTACCTGCGTTTTGCGCATCTTATAAATCGCAACCAGCATAATAAACCAAACAGGAGTTACGATTAAGGCAACACGAGTATCGTTCGCAAGTGCAAGAACAACAAGGACGAACGCTAGGAAAGCAAGGATCAAGTAATTGGAAAATGGATAAAGTGGTAATTTAAATTTGTTCATTTTCACTAGATCTGGTCTTGTTTTACGATATTTCAAATGGCTGATGACGGTAATTCCCCAAATAAAAATGAAACATACTGTAGAAATACTTGTAATCAAGGTAAATACTCCTTCAGGCATTAAATAATTCAAAACAACGGAAATTAAAATGACAACCGTTGAAAAGACCAATGCATTGGAAGGTACTTTACGGTCATTAAGTTTTGCAAACGGTACAGGTGCATTTTTATCTTTGGCAAGTGAGTATACCATCCGGCTTGTACTGAAGATTGCACTGTTACATGCCGAAGCCGCCGATGTTAAGACGACAAAATTGATGATACCAGCAGCTCCAGCGATACCTACAGCCACAAATACTTGGACGAATGGGCTTTCCGTTGGGATGATTGCGTTCCACGGATAAACACTCATAATGACAATAAGTGCGCCAATGTAGAAAATTATAATCCGAATAGGAATATTATTGATCGCTTTGGGGATAACTTTTTCTGGATCCTCTGTTTCACCTGCTGTTAGTCCTACAAGTTCAATGCCAACAAACGCAAACACTACCATCTGGAATGAGAGGATAAAACCATTTATTCCATTTGGGAAGATACCTTCGTGACTCCATAGATTCGTGAAACTTGCTGCGCCTGAATCAGTGGAAAAGCCTTTAATAATCATGAAAATACCGATAACAATTAGTGCTAGAATAGCTATGACTTTAATTAATGCGAACCAGAACTCCATTTCGCCAAAAAGTTTTACCGTTGCAAGATTCATAAATAGCAGAATGACAAGTGCAATTAATCCTGGCATCCACTGTGGTACAGAGGGAAACCAGTATTGAGTATAAAGACCAACTGCTGTTAAGTCGGCCATTGCGATTGAAATCCAGCAAAACCAGTAGGTCCAGCCGGTTACAAATGCAGCCATATTACCTAAATAGTCTCTTACAAAGTCGACAAAGGAATGATAGTGCAAATTAGATAAGAGTAGTTCTCCAAGTGCGCGCATGATTAAAAAGCAAATGACGCCTGTAATCATGTAAGCAATTAAAATGGATGGCCCGGCTAAATGAATAGACTTTCCTGCTCCAAGAAATAATCCCGTTCCGATTGCCCCACCAATAGCGATGAGTTGTACGTGCCTGTTTTTTAGCCCTCTATCTAACTTTTGTTCCTGCATACGAATTCCCACTTTCTACTTTTATAGGATACTTGGATTTTTTCCCAATAAAGAGTCTGTCTTTCAATGAGTGTGAATTATTAGCGTACTGGGAAACTGTCCACCACTGTAAGCGCTTTCTTGGATAGGTACTAGATATAGTGAAATAGATCTACCAACCTTTTTGAAAATATAGCGTTAATTGTACAAATCAAAAGATAGACTCATTTATCACAGACCTTAATGCACCTCCTTTCTTTTTATCTTTCCTAATAAAAAAAGGACAGAGGAAAGATAGGGATTTTCCTACCTTCCTCTGTCCTTTTACCTGAGAGTTTAACTCCTTCGGTGGCCTATGGCTCTCTTCAGAGACGCGTCCTATTGTAGTCCTTTTACCTGAGAGATTAGTCCCCTGCTTTTTAGGGTTTGCTCCTTCGGTGCTAAACAATGTTTAGTCTCTCCCACAATCATCATCCGCTGATATAAAGTTGTTTTAATAGTTGTATACTATCGGTTTTTAATGGACATTTCAACGCTTATCTGAAAAAACTTTATTTTCTGAAATTTCACCACAGACAATTTTCAACTTTATGAACAGTATATATTTTAGAAGTTATTAGCTACGAAAAATCAAACTTATTAGCTGCTTTTCCATTTGCAAGGAATCCAAACAAGCTTATGTATAAGCGAAACATTTTTACATTTTTCCGATTGACTATAAGGCTAAATTTTCAAGATAGGAAATTACATAAGTCTATAGTTTTAACATAATTGATGTATGGAAAAAGAGAAAATTCGCGACACGCGAGAATGCTTGCAGCAGTAAAGATTGGTTAGAAGCTTCCTCCCTAAGTTCAGCAGTAGTTGCAGAAGCTTTCTCTTTTGCAACTTCCTCTTTGCCCCCACCACCTGCTATATTAGCAATGATGATAATTGCTAGAACCCATACCCACGACTTCTTTGGTTTCTTTAGTTTGATTTCCTTTTCCTTATCCATTTACCTCTTACCCCCATTTCAGTTTTGCAGACGGACTGTTGTAAACAGAAATAGAATAACATAATTTAGATCAATAAGGTTTATATTTATCATCACGTATTTATTTTCACTTTCTTTGTTAAATCATTATGTATTCGAACCAAATACAAAAAAGGAGGATTTAAGAATCCTTTATTTGGAATTTCGCATGAAAGGGAGTTAATGAATACTCCTAAGTAGTATAGTTTACAGTTTTGTCCAGATTAAAAAGAAAAGACCAAGTATTTAGGAGCTGAAACTATAACTTTTGGTATTGAACCACATCTATCTTTTCGGCCAAAAAACCCAAAGGTAAATAATTATTCTACAATACTTGACGTGTTCACAAAACGATTTTCCATTACTGTTTACCAGCGTCAAACTGGGACTTTAATTTGGTTAGCAGGCACCTTTTAAAACATGTCTATAAAGTATGATCAAATCTATACCTTACCCTTATAAAAATTCAATTGAAGCATTCTTTTATAAAAGGGGATGATTTATTTGTATTCCCATTCATAAAAATAGGTGAAAATTCGAAGTTATCATTGCCTTTTCCCGTTAGCCACTCCATCCACCATGCATGAAAGTTTCCCTTCACACGGAGAGATCCGACTATCAGCTACAACCCATTCTTTAGCCTTTCTCGGTATCAGTTGCTTATTATCAATAGAATTATCTAATACAGCAAAGCATGTCATCATCTGTACCACGTCTTACAAATATTCTATTCTTTTTCCTAATCTAACTCATAATAACCACAAACAACATATCCTACTGCTTTTGCTGCCACGAGAAGGGCATCTTCATCGATATCAAATTTAGGATTATGATTAAAATAAGGTTTTTCTACTCCTTTAGGTGTACAAGCAATGTAAAAGAAGCAGGAAGGAATTTTTTCAGCATAGTAAGCAAAGTCTTCAGATGGCGGCATTGCTGGAAATTCCTTTACTTCTTTAATATCTTTATCATTTGCATTCTTAAGTGACTCGGCAACCTTTCCTGTTAATTCAGGATCATTATATAAAGGTGGATAGTCATTCGTATAAGTTAGATCACATGTTACACCAAATTCTTCTTCAAGTCCTTTTACAAGACGTTTAACTTCTTTTTCAATTTTATCTCTTGTTTCAACAGTCATATAACGAATATCGCCTTCAAGCTCTACGCTGTCTTTAATTATATTAAATGTTCCTTTTCCATCAAAAGATCCAATCGTAATCACACCAATATCAAAAGGACTTAATCGACGGCTAATAATCGTTTGAGCAGCGGTAACAAAATGAGCACCAGCGACAATGGCATCATTCGCTAAATGTGGTGAGGAACCATGTCCACCTCTACCTTGAACTTTTAATTTCAAATAAGCCCTGCCGGTAAAAGAATATCCAGCATGATAACCAACAACTCCTGCTTCGTCCATTGGCAGCAGATGGATGCCAAATATATTATCTAAATCGTCAAGCACCCCGGATTCTACAATACTCTTTGCCCCGCCTGGCGGAACTTCCTCCGCATGCTGATGAATAATTTTGATTGTACCTGGAATTTCATCTTTTAATTGAATGAGGCAATCGGCTAAGACTAATAAGTAGGCAGTATGTCCATCATGACCACACGCATGCATAACGCCTTCATTTTTTGATTTAAAGGCTATATTCGTTTCTTCAACGATTGGAAGTGCATCAAAATCAGCTCGAAGACCGATGTTTTTTCCAGGCTTTCCACCTTTAATGGTCACGATAACTCCGTATCCATTACCTACATTAGATTGAACTTCTACGTCCTTTTCTTTATAAAAATCAATAATATATTGAGCTGTCTTTTCTACTTTAAAAGAAAGCTCAGGATTTTCGTGTAGGTGCCTACGAATTTTAATCATTTCCTCTTTACGGGATTCTAGAATTTCCATTAATTCACTTCTCATAATCTCTTCATTCCTTCATTATTTTTTGAAAACGCCACTATATGTAGCGTTTTACATTTCCAACTGCTAATTATTCTGCAATAGGGTTCCGGTTACTACCAGCGGTGATTTTTTAGAAGCATTAGATGTTTTACCGGCATCTTTTGGCACCAAAAAGATAATAGATAATAGATAATATTAAATTCCAAGTCCAAATTTTGTAATTTTTACTCTTCAACACGAATCATCGCAAGCACGGCTACTAATAACCAAGTGATAACATACCTGATTGGAATGAATAAAATCCACGACCAACTTGTCTTTTTTTCAGGATAAGATCATATGTCAAGAATGAATGTTTTAGATAATTTAACCTTTAATTGATAATAGTTTTTTTAAAAGCATCTGAATATCTCTAAGGTAAATTTGATTATTCCAGTGTTCTTCTTCCAAATAAATAAAAGTGAAGATGATCTATCCCTGCTCTCCATAATGAGTAAACTTTAGTTCAAATGTGTTTTAAGTTTATCAATTACTCAGGGAAGTTTCACTAACCTGCCTTTTTATAAGCTTTCCCCTTATAAAGAAAAGCTACCGCTAGTTTAGTACATTTGTCCAAAATACCTTATAAGTCAAATTTCTCACCTGATACCAATCTTACTTCTAATGTCTTTTAAGAATGGTACACTAATTTCTATTGCTTTATCTGTTCATTCTTTTAAATTTTTATCCAGAGTTTTTGGAGAAGACATTAATTCATTATATTTCTCGCGCGATACTTCATTAAATCTATTCATTACATTAAACAATTCCTTTTTGGCTTCACCTCAGCCAATTCCTTGTAAATTTTGCTCTTTTATCTTTTCAGTTTCAGTATAAGATGTGAATATAATAGATGTATCGGGATCTTTTGGTGTTTCTGGTGGTAATGAATCAGTTTTGATTTTATATATGAGTTTTTGTAACTTTTTGGCTCTTCAATGGATGGAATTATATTATAATAACTTTTACTCATTTTCCGACCATCTAATCCTAGCAGTCTCTTCTTGTATTTTGTACTCTAGTAATAGGAATGTTCCCCCATAGTTATGATGGAAACTTTCAGCAATATCTCTAGCAATTTCTATATTCTGAACTTGGTCTTTCCCTTTATATTTAGAAATTTTTCACCTCCAGAAACAAAAAAAGACCTTATGAGAATAAACTCATAAAGTCTTATAAAAAAGACGGAGCTTTTTGCTCCGCCTGGGATGTCAGAATATTTTTTTCTCATTCAACTCGAGAGCTAATTCTTTGAAAAACTGAAGCGATTCTGGATTTCCCATGGAGTCTGCATTCACCACTTTATCAAACTCGAAACCTAGCAACACTTTGCGTATCGGTACTTCCATTTTCTTTCCGTTCAAGGTTTTAGGTATTTGTTCAACGACATGGATCTGGTCTGGGATAAAACGAGGGGACACATGTCCTCGGATTTGTTCATTGATTTTCGATGTCAATGCTGCATCCAGGATTTTACCAGGCTTAAGGACGACGAACAGCAGCAAGGAAGAACCGCGGCCAAGCACTTCTCTATCAATGGCAAGGCTTTCCATAACTTCATCGATCGCTTCGACGACGCGGTAGATATCGCTAGTCCCCATCCGTACACCAGAACGGTTAATGGTCGAGTCGGAACGTCCATAAATGACGCAGCTGCCCTTGTCGTCGATCTTTATCCAATCTCCATGTTTCCATATTCCAGGATACGTATCGAAATAACTCTCGTAATATCTTGACCCGTCTTGATCATTCCAGAAGTAAAGCGGCATGGACGGCATCGGTTTAGTAATGACCAATTCACCGACTTCATTAATCAATGATTGACCTTGTTCATCAAAGGCTTCTGCACGAACACCTAATGCCCTTCCTTGTATCTCCCCGATTCTTACAGGTAATGTTGGAACACCACCTACAAATCCGGCACAAACATCGGTTCCGCCACTAGATGAACTGAGCCATATATCTTTCTTGACATTCTCATACACCCATTTGTATCCGTCACCTGACAATGGAGCCCCAGTTGAAAAAAGAGCCTTCAATTTTGTTAAATCATATCTTCCCATTGGCTTGATTCCTAACTTCATGGAATTCGTAAGGAAAGGTGCACTTGTTCCAAAGAAAGTCATGCCTGTGTCTTCAGCCAATTCCCAAAGGGCATCCATATTCGGAAAGGCAGGGCTGCCGTCATAAAGAACAATCGTCCCTTCATTAAGCAAACCTCCCATTAGTAGATTCCACATCATCCAGCCTGTCGTCGTAAACCAGAATACCGTATCCTCGGAAGTCATGCCTTGATGCAATCTTGTTGATTTAAAATGCTCCAATAATATACCGCCATGCCCTTGTACAATTGGTTTTGGCATTCCGGTTGTACCTGATGAATAGAGAATCCAAAGCGGATGATCGAACGGAACACTTTCAAAAGATAATTCCGCCGTTTCTTTTAATAGGTCATCCCAAGGGATTGTATTTGCCAGATTCACTTCCACAACCTTTTTTTCTATGTAAGGAACCAACACGGTATGCTTAACAGTGCCCAATTCCTGTTTAAGCTGTGAAACAACGGATGTTTTATCATATACTTTTCCGTTGTACTGATACCCATCAACCGCCAGTAATAAAACCGGTTCAATCTGTTTAAAACGATCAATGACGCTTCTTGCACCAAAGTCAGGAGAACAACTGGACCAAATGCCACCTATACTTACTGTTGCCAAGAAAGCTATGACCGCTTCAGGTATATTTGGCATATAGGCAACAACACGGTCACCCGGTTTCACACCAAGTTCCCTTAATGAATGGGCGACAGAAGCCACTTTTTCTTTCAGCTCTTTCCAGCTAATCTCTTGCTGCCTGATATGTTCGGAACGAAAAAAAATCGCCGTTTTTTCTTCTTGAGCATTCAATAATGCATTTTCAGCATAATTAAGCCTTGCCCCTTCGAACCATTTCGCACCTGGCATGGCTTGCTCCGCTAAAACCCTGTCATATTTCCTGGCGGCTTTTACATCACAATAATCCCAAATTGAAGCCCAAAATTCCTCCAGTTCATCAACCGACCATTTCCATAATTCATGATAATCATGAAATGATAAACCTTTCTTTTCTTTTAACCATTTCACATATTGAGTCAATACCGTGTGCTCGATTTGTTCTTTTGTCGGTTCCCAAATGATTTGTCCGTCTGTAAGCGATTTCATTCAATCATCTCCCTTAGGTATCAAATGCATCATTGAATATTTCATAATAATTGGCAATTAAATAAATTGTAATGTATGAGAATAAAACCGTCAATTTACACTATACTCAAATAGGCTCAAATCTATGAATGGGCAGATTAATGGAGAAACATGTGCCTTTCCCTTGAACACTTGACACATGTATCGTTCCATCCATGCTTTTGATGACGCTATATGAAACCATTAGGCCTAATCCCGTTCCTTTATTTTTTGTCGTAAAGTAAGGCTCACCTAGACGGTATATTTGTTCCTGTGTCATTCCAATTCCTTGATCTTGAATCATAATTTGGATGTTGGTTGCGTCGGGAATTAAATGTATGTATATTTCGCCATCATCTTGCATCGATTCTAAGCCATTCTTTAATATATTGAACAGGCACTGTTGAAATTTCTTCTTTTCCCCCATTATATAATATGCTTCTTCTTCAAATAAGGACAACTTCAATCCAGTTCCATTATCGTTAGCCAAGGGTTTTATGCGGTTGACGACATGCTGAATTTCCTCGGATACCCTTAATCGTTCCTTGTTTTCAGGGCTTACGGCAGCAAATGTCAAATAATCATTAATGACATCCGTGGCCCGATCTAATTCATTCAGCGCAATATTTGCATACTGGACCTTTGTATGTGAAGAAACGTCTTCGCTTAACATTTGTATATATCCCCTAGTAACTGTAAGGGGGTTTCTGACTTCATGAGATATGCTTGCAGCCAGATGACTAACGATTTGCAATTTTTCCGCTTTCACTAATTTCTCGAGAACCTGAAAATTAGTCAGGATGACTTCCCATAATAAAATTACAACAACGATTCCTATGACTTGGATGGTGAAATATTGTTTCCAAAGACTAATGCCAATAGTAAGTTCAAATATTTGTGTTGAAATAAACTGTGTGAGAGTGTGAACAATAAAGATTAAGGATATGCCGATGAGGATTTTTTTACTGACAGACATTTTTAAATAGTATTTAGATATAAAAAACAGGGAAACTSCCATTAGCGGAAAAGAGATGCATGATACATAAAATCCATTTTCCCCCCCTGTTATATAACGGATAAAAAGAGTGATGACTATTAATATGATACCTAACCTATAGCCTCCATATAAACCGCCTAAAAGAAAAGGGATCCATCGAAGATCCCAAACAAAATCCTCTTCTATGACCACTGGGAATAGCATGCATAGAACAAGTGAAAGAATAGGAAAAATGGTTAAGAACGATCCTTTTAATGCATCTAAACGGTACACGTACTTTACTAGATAGCTCATTTGCAATAAAAAGAGCGGAAAAAGGATAATTAAAAAGTTAATCAGTAAATCTTTTGTTAACAGATTCATTTTCACACCGAACTTTCGATATTTTCCGAAGATTTAAAAAGGTATATAAATCATAACAAGATAGAGAATGATAAGCTAGTAAAAATTTCAGGTTGGAATTAAAAAGAGATAGCTAAAGCATGGAGGTACCAGAACAAATAAACGGTTGATTAAGAGTTAGTAAATAAACAGGAAAAAACTGAAACGACGAAGTCATTTCAGTGCAAATAAGGAATATCCGAATACTCACTTAATAAAGAGCGGATTTTGCGAGCATCGTAATTGTCGCATCATCCATCGGAGGATTATGAAGGCCTGCACGTACATCCCTATAGTAGCGTTGCAAGGGATTTTTCCGTTGTAAACTTTTGGCTCCGACTACTCGCATCGCCTTATCGACAATCGAAATCGATTTGTTGACTACCGATAGCTTGACAGCACCCAATTGTTTCGATAATTCATCACGATCTTCAGGGTGCTGCTCCCATTTCTCTGCGACAGAGTAAAGGAAATGGTGTGCTTCGCTCAATTCCAGTTCCATCTCTCCAATTATCCGTTGAACATTCGGAAGGTCCCTGATTGGTCCTGGTAAGCTATTGGGAGAATAGGTTTTAGCAAATTCAACTGCATAATTTCTGGCTGCCACTGCAATTCCCAAGTAGCAAGCCGGTATATGTAAAAGCCACGCTTCAGGTTTCCTTTTTTCACCAGGATTACTTTTCATGACATAATACTTTTCAGGAAGGCTGACATCATTTAACACCAAATCATGGCTACCTGTCCCCTGCATTGACATCATATCCCAAGTTTCTTCTATACTTACACCCATTAAATCACGATGAACTAAAAATGTGCCTAACCGCTCATCCTCGGGTACCCATGCCGTTACAAGAAAAATATTAAGGACGGGAGAGAGTGTAGTAAAAGTCTTTCTGCCATTCAAATTCCATTGTTCACCCTTTTTGATAGCGAGCGTTTCCGGACGGCCTCCGCGCGTCGGGCTTCCTGTTCCAACCTCCGATGCTGCCGTGTTGATGAGAGCGCCTTTCGCCACCTCATCAAACAATTCATTCATGACGCCTTTTTCCCATGGTCTTTTCTCAGTTAAGGATAGGACCGTTCCGACATGCCAGCCTATTCCTAAGGCTGTTGGGCCACAATACTGAGCTATTTTTTCTTGGCATAGGAGAAAATCATATAATGAACCGCCATTTCCCCCATCCGCTTTTGCTAACGTTAATTTAGGATATCCGAATTCCTTTAACTCCTGGATGTTTTCAAATGGAAAACCCTTTGAATCATCCAGTGCTTCAGATCGGCTGGAAAAGGGCTGAATCGCTTCCTCTAATTTTTGAATATATTCTTTTTGCTTTTGTGATTGAAAAAACGACATGAAGACCATCCCTCCTGTAGTAAAGAAATCCTGAACCATTCAGCCACAGAAACAGTAACCGCCAAAACACCACTTTATCATATCACCTTAGTGTAGTTAATGGTTTGAATCTGCCCGTTAAGAGTCAATGTCTTCATTTTTATATTCTTTGTTAGCATTCTTATAAGCTTTCTTCGCCTGGTCAATATCTTTGTTTTCGATAAAGTAAGCTATCGCAGCTTGCCCGATTCCATACGTGACTGCGCCGGCTACCGCACCAGAAACTGCTAGACCGGCCCCTGGTATGAAACGTACTGCAGCCCTGACGCCTTCCCTGACAAGAAGACCGATTCCAACATTGATCCCTAATGCTGTAATGAATTCACTTGCCGTTTTGGTATTGATGTCTTTATCCGCGATAAAACCAATTACCACAATCATCAACCCTTGAATGCCGGTCAATATGGGAAAGTCGGCAAAAGGTATTGGCTCTGCACCTATTAATCCGGTGATTGCCGTAAACGTTCCCACAATCGTCCGCGCGAATTTCTTCTTAACGAATTGGCTCTGAATCGCTTTGGCCGTCTTTAGCTTCGCTTCGCTGGGTAAGGCCTCGATCAAGTAATCTGAAAGCAAATCGATGTTCCAACGCATATCATAATCAATATTTCCACCTTCATCAAAGTCAATATATGAGCAAATCGGGATGATGTTCAATAGTGGGATTTCACTTTCGTTAAATCGCTTGGACATCAAAGCAATGGCTTCATCAATATTCTTTTTTTTCTTAGGGTTGGYATCAAAAGGTGCTTGTTTATAATGTGGTGGATCTAGTTCATCCACTTGGGTGACCACACAGATGACGGGTACATCATAATGGTGGATCTCTTTTACGACCTTGCGCAGCTTGTTCAACTCTTGTAGATCTTCTTCAATCCGTGAATCCGTTTCTTTTGCTTTAATCAAGAAAAGAAAAACATCGGGCTGTTCTTCGGTTACCGCTTTTATCAATTCGTCCATTGGTGTTTCTTCTTCAAATTCTTCCGTAGGAGCTTCACTCTCACCCAACCCACGGGAATCCAGCAAACGAATTTTGGGCTCAGCATCACTCGGGTACCAAAGCCATTTTCCCTTACCCGTTCCTGATTTAACAGAACTGACATATTGCCTTTCCTGACCAAACATCGCATTGATCAGTGATGATTTTCCAGATCCGCGCCTTCCTACAAGGGCAATTCGCGGTTCCCTTGCATCAACTGTCATTGTTTTAAGCTTTAAGAGCTGGTCGAGCATTTTGTTCTTTTTCGATTGTGAAATGGGAAGCTTATCTACTTGGCCTTTAATGAAACTGAATATGCTTCCTATTTCATCGTGTTTTTCTCCCATTACGCATTCCCCCTTGTTAAGAAGTGTTTTTAAGTAACATTTACCCTTGATCGAGTCAATTTAAGCATGTAACTTGAATCTCCTTACAAACTTAAGGGCCCATTTCTAATAATCCTTTAAGACTTTTCTTTTAAGAACATAACGACACTAGCCATGTATTTTTGGATTTCCTGGACTTGAAAAGCGGCCGAATCCGCAATCTGTTTGTAATGATGCTGCCCTTCATCGGTGATTCGTAAATATCGTTTTGTTCGTTTTTCACTTTCCCACCTGCCGACAAGAAGGCCGTTCTCTTCCATTTCATGAGATAAATCATATAAATAGCCGTTTGATGCTATCCAACCGAACTGATTTTTAAGCAGATCGCCAATTTCCCCCATGTAAATAGGCTTCTTAGTGAAAGCGGCTTTTAAAGTAACATAGCGTACAAGATCCTTTACCGATATTATTTTCGAGAAATATGACCTGTATTCTTCAGGAAGTTCATTGAGAACCGAGGGATTTTCACCAGATCCCCTTAAATCGTACATGAACCGGTCAATGACCTTTTTCACCTCGGAAAACCGTTCCAGGAAATTCTCTTGGTACCATATGTAAAGTTCTTTTCCTTTTTCAGTTATCTGATAATAATTCCTTCCCTTATTCGTATATAGTGATAAATGGTTGGATTCGACAAGCGTATTGGATATTTTACATAAATAGTCATAGCTATGCACTTTTCCAGTAAACGTATTTTTTAGGTCCTGATGAATCGCCCTTGGATAATTCGCCTTAATTCTCAAAGAATGAAGTAAAAAAATCGTTAAAAATTCCCGCTGGCTCAACCCGACCGATTCAGCCGTTGTAGACAGTTTTTCCCCTTTCTTCACTGTCAAAACCCCCTTTATATCCAGTTTTTGATGAACTCATATATTTCTTCCTTCTCCCTTATTATCCTGTGCTGCCACATAATAGTAAAGTTTTTAATGCCAAACTGCCTAGTACTAATTTTACGTATTTGATCTATTGTACGGTGAGGTTATTCAGAATATTCTGTCGAGGTTCATTATGAAATTGTTAAAACAAACAGAAACGGCCCACGATTATGAAGTGCACCCAAAAAGTTAGACACTTTATTTAATTAAGCAGCCTTGAGGGCATGAACCCGGTAATCTACCGGGCTCATGCCTTTTAATTTTACCTTGATTCGTTGAGAATTGTAGTAATGGATATATTCTTCTAGTTCTTGTTTGAAAAATTGCGATATTCCGGAAATAAATAGCCCATTCCCTGCTTGCGTTGGCCAGGCGTTCAATTGGTACGAAACAAGCCCTTGATACGTATAAACTTCTCTTGGCACAGTTATTAAAGGAATATGATCTCGCTTCATCCCAACTCGAAAATTAAAGAATTGCACCCGATTGTAAAAGATTAAAAGCTGTTTTAGGGTTGCCCACTTATTGAAACATTAACACTTCATATGTGGCTAATGGAGAAGCTTAATAAGAACATTAAAAACTATGTTATAATTAACAATGTTGGGTAAAAATGCTAATATTTTAGGGGATGATTTTTTGAAAAAAGTATCCATGTTATTCATTTTATTCGGTATGTTATTTTTTGTAGTAGCATGTACATCAAATAAAACCAATAAGGAAATGGAAAGCTCTGATAATAATGTCACATCTAAAGATAGTCCAAATAATTTAATTTCCTACTATGAAACAATCAAATTAGAAAATGCCATTGAATCTTCTTTTAACAAAAATGTATTTAAGAAAAAAGGGCATCCAGATGGCTATGATTTAACCCTTTCTCGGGCAAAAAAAGAAGTCGTTCTTGTGATTAGGCCTTATTCCAAGAAAAATTTTAATTATTTAAAAGACGATCTTCAAAGTAATATTGAAGAAGTATTGCAATCAAAAAAGCATAGGGATTATAAAGTAAAAGTTCTTGCTTATTGGAATGATACCAATCAGACAGAAAGACAAAAACGAGAGGAAAAAATTATTCAGGAAGTAGCAAATGAAATGAAGAAGATTGATAAAATTGATGTTTTGACAGGAACTTCATATTCAGCCACTGACGGACGCATTGTACAATTGGACTTAATGTTCTATAGAAACGATAAAGAAGTGATTGAGCCAAATGAGGTTAACAATTTTCATAAAGAATTTCTTAAGTTAGCTCAAGAAAAAGGATTCAATGTTAAGGATATTCCAATACGTTTTAAATCAAATTTAAAACGAGATTGGGAAATGAAAGTTATGCCATCAATAGATCAAGGGTTGAAAGAAATAAAGGATCTCAAAGTTACATCTACAACTATAATAGATGGTCAGAATCCCATTATTATTAATACTTCCATAGACAGTACAGATAAAAAAGCTAAAGAAATAGGAAAACGTATTGACGAACTCACAAATGAATTTTTTCAATATAAACAAATAAAAAAATCATTTCCTGGCCCTTATGAAATTCATGTTCTAAGTAAAGACGATAAGAAAATAAATTAAGCAATAAAAAAAGGATCTTCCAATTGAAGTGCACCCAAATTTTTAATTAAGCAACCTTGAGGGCATGAACCCGGTAATACCGGGCTCATGCCTTTTAATTTTACCTTGATTCGTTGAGGATTGTAGAAATGGATATATTCTTCTAGTTCTTGTTTGAAATGTTCCATGTTTTCAAATTCTTGAAGAAAAGTAACCGAATTTTAATTGCCCAAAGAAGTTTCCAATGACCGCATTACCGAGATTTTCCCTTTGTACGAACGGTATTTCTTCATGCGAACCAATGACTTCACTCCTAGTTCATTCATCAATCGGAGAACTGTTTTATGATTGATGTGAGTACCTCGGTTACGTAACTCTAGGGTGATGCGTCCATACCCATAAAGTCCTTTATGCGTATGGAAATCCTCTTCGATAAGGGATTTAATTTGTGTATTTTTCCTCACGTGCGAAAGCGTTTACCCCATAATAGTACGTACTCCGTGCCCTGGCGATGTTTTCTTGGTTTCTTTTTTCATGGATAGACACCCTTTTTCTTTGGTTTAAGAGCGTCTATACCTCCTTCCTTTAACTGATTTGCCCCATTCAAAAGTGTAAAATCGGTAGGAAGGTTATAGTGTACAGCCGTCGCGCTGATTGATGCCCCATTTTCGTTCATATAATAAGGGCAAGTGTAATTTGTATAGGATGAAGCAAGTTCTTCCATCCCATGTTCAAGATAGCAATCGGCCCATCTTTTCAGAGGGGATAAACCTACATTTCTTTCTTCTGCAATGGATTTATAGGATTTTTCCCTTCCAAGTACTCTGTCCATCGTATATTTAGTCAAAAAAACTGCACCACCAATTATGAAGTGCTCCCTGTCAAGTAGACAGTGGAAATAATAAAAATGCTTTACGCGGCTTGATTCCTAAATTCCAAGGGGCTCAAGCCGTCTAATTTTTCTTGATAGCGCTCTGAATTATAAAACGAAATGTATCCTACAATTGCTATTTTTAGCGCTTCATATGTATCATATTTATTTAAATAGTATTTTTCGCATTTGAGCGTACCCCAAAAAGCCTCGATTGGTCCGTTATCAATACAACGTCCCACTCTAGACATAC
>NZ_JBFUHM010000027.1:0-63905 GCF_056402395.1 Peribacillus sp. P4_B1 | reverse complement strand
CTATGTTGCTATTTACCAGGTAGTGAGTTGTGGTTGATTTCCCCTCCAGATGCTCGCTTTCCTTGGTGCGGGCGGTGAGCCTCCTCGGCGTAAACGCCTGTGGGGTCTCACCTGTCCCGCTGCTCCCGCAGGAGTCTCGCACTTCCGCTCCAATCAACCTTAAATAGTTTCGTTTTAAAAACAACAATCTTTACGAAAAGAGCCTAAAGAAAAAACTATGGGCAAACTGGCTTTTCTTAAAATTTTTGACCAAAGGGGGTTCGGAAGTGTCTCACCCCGAACCAGATCGAGGATAAACCGTTTGTACTGTGAAGGAATTAATTATATATTAATCCTTGAGTACATTTATTCATGGATGAAAGTATGATGATGATAAGAAAAGTTCGGAGGGGACAATCATGAAAAATATTAATACTGAACAAGAATACCGTGAACAAATTAAACAAGAGGGACTGACAGTCGGGATTTTTACGACTACATGGTGTCCAGACTGCAAACGTTTAGACATGTTCATTGATGAGATCACCCAAGAACATCAAGACAAACAGTGGTTTACAATCGATCGTGACGAGTATCCAGAGATTTCAGAAGAGCAGACCGTGATGGGAATTCCATCTTTATTGGTTTTTAAAAATGGAGAAAAGATTGCACATTTGCACAGTGCGAATGCTAAAACCCCAGAGGCAGTCAATGAATTTCTAAATGATCTATAAAAGTTGTTGTAAAGGTGAACCCCTTATTATGCTGTAATAAGGGGTTCACCTTTTTTTAGGAATTTTTTTCTAAAAATAACTTGATTTCTTAGATGAAACAGGGTTTAATTATAGATACCGAATATCCATTATGGATATGAAACATCCACTTAACTATTTGAAGAGGTGAACTGAATTGCAATTAACTAAAGGGGTCGAGCAAGCAATATGCATCATTGTTATACTCTCAACCCAGGATAAAAATGTACCGCTTTCGTCTAATGAGATCAGCAGGCGGTTAGAGGTTTCTCCTTCTTATTTGAAAAAAATCATAAGGAAATTGGTCTGTAAGGGGATAATCACTTCCGTTCCTGGTAATAATGGCGGCCTTTCTCTTGCCAAAAGTGCAGATAAGATTAAAAACCTTGAAATTATTGAAGCGATGGAAGGCCCCATTTCGATGTTTCCAGATACAGGACTTATAGAAAAAGCGTTTAAAGATGGAGAGTATGCAGAAAAGGGCATGGATGTTCTTCGGCGAATGTTTTCTCAGGCGGATGAACTTTTAATGGAGTTCTTTTCCAGCCAAACAGTGGCAGATTTGCTTAAAGAAAGCTTTGGCAACACGGACATACCGACTCTTAATTGGAGTTCGGGGTCATTGAGTGAATTAATGCGTGAAAAGAAGGGTGAAAAAGAGTGAACATGCTTAAACAAGAATGGAAGCTTTTACTTACAAATCCAAAACTGATCGGTGTCGCAATCGTTTTACTGTTCGTTCCGATTATTTATGGAGGGTTATTCCTTAGTTCTGCTTGGAATCCATACGGGAATACGGGTAAATTGCCTGTTGCAGTCGTGAATAATGATGTGAAGGCGGAGTATGAGGGTAAAACCTTAACTGTCGGTAATGAGCTAATCGAGCAATTAAAGGACAATGATGATTTAGAATGGCATTTCGTAACGGAAAAAGCGGCGAAAAAAGGATTCAAAGATGGTACATATTATATGGTTGTTACCATTCCAGAGGACTTTTCAAAAAATGCTTCAACCGTCCTGGATGATAAGCCTAAGAAAATGAATTTAACATATGATGTGAATCCTGGACGCAGTTTCGTTTCGGAAACGGTCGGAAAACAGGCAGCGAATAACCTGAAAACGGAAATTGCTGAAAGTGTCACAAAAGAATATGCGGAAGCGATCTTCTCACAACTGGATGAAATCGGAGATGGATTCGGTGATGCAGCAGATGGGGCATCAAAACTGGATGAAGGTGCTGAAAAACTGCATGATGGAAACAAAGAAGTGACAGAGAATCTGAATAAATTAGCTTCCAGTACATTAACTTTTAAAGAGGGAGCGAATAAACTTCAAATTGGTGTTGGCGAGTTTTTGGAAGGAGCCAATAAACTTGAAAGTGGCGCTTCGGAATTGAATAAGGGAATATCACAATACACTTCTGGTGTCGGTCAGTTGCAAAAGGGTGCGAACGAACTCGCATCAGGTACAGGGGAATTAACAAATAATAGTAAAGCACTTATACAAGGTTCTTCCCAACTTTCCACTGGGCTGGCCGAAGTGGTTCCAGGAGCCCAAACTTTAAATACTGGATTAGCACAAGCGCAAACAGGCAGTGCGAATTTGAATGATGGGTTGAATCAATTATCGCAAAATGCAAGGCAGCTGACGGACCAATCTACAGGAATCCCAAAAATGGCAGCAGGTCAGCAGAGTTTAAATGAGGGAATCATTAAACTGGCTGAAGGAAGCGGGGCGTTAAATGCCGGCCTGAAAAAGATGGATGGCCAATTGCCCGCAGAAGAACAGCTGAGTCAGCTTAAGCAAGGACTGTCAAGCATTCAAAGCGGTGTGAATCAATTGCAAAAAGCGGTCCCAGCAGGAAGCAGCACGTCCGGTACCGTATCTGGCATTACTGAAGATCTCAATAAAAGCCAAGCAGCTTTAACGGAACTTCAATCAACGATTGCGAATAATGGACAAAGCACAATCAATACCGTTCAAAACACTGAAGCATACAAAAGTATGACCAGTGAACAACAATCCGAATTAATTGGAGCCATTCAAAATGAACTTCAAATACAAGCGGGAGCACAAAAACAAATTGCATCGAATCTTGCTGCAAGTGTATCCGACTTATCAACGCAATTAACGAATAAAGTAATGCCAGTATTGAATGGATTAGGCCAACTTCCAGAACAGGTGGCCAATTTAAATAATGCGGTGAATAAAGTTAATCCAAACGCCGTTTCAGCGTTAAATGGGTATACGGCAATAAGGAACTCATTGGAAGAACAATTGATTCCTGGTGCAAGCCAATTAAATACCGGCATGAATGAAGCCGTTAAAGGCAGCAATCAATTAACGGCGGCAACCGATAGTTTAAATGAACGGACACCAGAACTAGTGAATGGGATCAATCAGTTAGCACAAGGCGGTTCTTCGTTAAACAATGGTTTATCAAAACTAACTGAGGGATCTGGTCAACTGGTTGATGGAGTTTCACAACTTCAGGCAGGGTCATCCTCCTTTGGCAATGGTCTTGAGAAGTATGCGTTTGGTGTTAGCCAAGTTGGCGAAGGGGCAAATAAACTTGCTAATGGGGCGAATGAGCTGAATGCAAACTCAGGTTCCTTGAAAGATGGTTCATCAGCACTTGTTAAAGGCACTGAACAATTGGCAAGCAATTTACCAACTTTAAGCAATGGAGTCATTCAACTTGCTGATGGAGCAGGTAAAATCAATAAAGGTTCATCAGCACTTGCTGAAGGTTCAAATAAATTGGGCGATGGAATCTCCTCTCTAAAAGATGGAACAGGCGAACTTTCGGAAAAACTGAGTAATGGTGCAGAAGAAATAAATGAAAATGAAACAACAGATGATAATTACAGCATGATTGCTGAACCGGCACAGGTTAAAGAACAAAAAAGCAGTAACGTGCCTAATTATGGTCATGCCCTAGCTCCTTATGTATTGTCTCTTGGGTTATTTGTAGGAGCTATTGCCTTCAACATGGGATTCCCGACAGGCAAGGCATCTACAAGACCTACATCTGGAGTGGCATGGTGGTTCAGTAAATTCACGGTCCTATTTATCCAAGCAACGCTTTCAGCATTAGTGTTGGATGCGATTATGATTTGGGGAATGGACTTACAGGTCGAGAACATGGGGCAATTCATAGGGGTTTCCATTTTGACTTCACTTACCTTCATGTTCATCGTTACCTTCCTGACCGTAGGATTTGGAAATCCAGGTCGTTTAATAGCGATGATATTCCTTGTACTACAGCTAGGTGCAAGCGGAGGAATGTTCCCTGTGGAACTGACCAATAACTTCTTCAGTCATGTTCACCCGTTCATACCAATGACATACTCTGTCATGGGCTTCCGTCAGGCGATGAGTACGAGCCTTGGAGTGGATGCATTGACAACGAGTATCGTGTTCCTTACTGGATGCATCATTTTCTTCAATCTACTACTATTGCTAACGATGGTCATCCGGAAGCGCAAAGAACACAATGTGGAGATGGATGCATAAACTAATGAAAAAAGCCCCCGGTGCAATGCGCCGGGGGTTATCTTCATTATGATGGTTCATCTGTGTCCTTTTCTTTATCGATGACTTTCAATCCATTCTCCCCTGAATTTTCAATCACATGTTTAAGGATGGATAATTTGTTATCCCAGAATTGATCATAAAAGGAAAGCCACTGTTTCAATTCCGCTAAAGGTTCTGGCTGAAGTCGAAAGCGTTTCTCTCTGCCTACCTTCCGGCCACTGACCAATTCAGCTTCAGAAAGGATATGAAGATGCTTGGCAATCGCTGTCCGGCTCATGGAAAAGTGAGAAGTGATTTCTGAAATGGGTAAATCCCCTTCAGCAAGCAATTGCAGGACCTTACGGCGGGTTGGGTCGGCGATAGCCTGAAATACATCATGCTTTTCTGCTGCAGACACTTAGCCCTCAACAACCTTTTTAAGTTTTGCATGAACGAGCTGTTCCCAGCCATGATCCATTCTCTCGCGAATCACTGAGCTCTTTTCATTCGGTTTCGGAAGAATCGTATCAGGCTCTTTCCAACCACCATGAATAAGGGTGAACTCCGTTTTGCCATCCAGTTCTTTTAAAATGAAGGAAATGAACCAACCGTCCGTATCCCAACTGAATGAAAGACGATGAGGAGCATCTAACTCCGTTACCTTACAAGGAGATGGACCAAAAGGTGATTGCACATGGAACTCATGTCCCACTTTCGGTTGAAAATCATTTGGCATGAACCATGAAGCTATGCCCTCTGCAGTCGAAACTGTATCCCAAACTTTTTGGATAGGTGCTTCAAGAATAACTGTCTTCTTGATATCCTGTAGTGTATGTTGATTTTCCATACTGATTCTCCTTTGTCATTGAAAAATATGAAACCAATTGGTTTCGCTTTATTGATTATATAAAACCTTTTGGTTTCATGTCAATGATTTGTTTCGAGCCATTCTCCTTATTCCTGAAATCAGGAATAAGGATTAAGGAAGCAGACTGCTTAATTACCCAATTCTTCAATTTGTTTTGCCAGCTCTGTTAAATTATCGATTGATTTCATTACCTCTGAATCTTCCAATGCCTTAGGGTCGATTTGGCCACTTTCAATATTATTCAAGTATAATTCAATTCCATCTGAAAGCTGTTGATTTGAGCTGACGATTTTCTCATGGATGCCTTCAGCGATTTGGGGTGGTTCAGTTGGATTGAAGTCTTCGATCTCCGTTTTCATCAATTGCAATTCTTTTTCAAGATTTTCCCTTGCTTCGGCATTCGTGACGGCATCTTGTGCCAATGCGGACACCTCATTGGCAAAATCCTTAACGGTATTAATATATCCCGTCGCATTATCCGCATACTCCAATGATGAATTGACTTCTCCCAAAAGCGAACAGCCGCTTAATATAAGGAAGGACAGAAAAACAATGGTCATTCTTTTTTTCATATATGCCTCCATTTGTTTTTATGGTGATGATCAGATGGGCAAGAATCTCTTTTTATAAATCGCTGCAATGGAATTCAGTATGAAGCCAGGGATTTTCTTCGGAAAAAATGACTTCGAATATAAAAGGTGAAAAGCACTTTTCAGGTCATGCCACTGATTACATGATTTCACTTGTTTAAACCTTGCAACGTCAATGATCTTCACCTTCATTTCGGAAGTGATGAAGATGTTTCGTAAATGGATATCCGAAGGATTCAATCCCTCTTTCCTTGCTAATTGTAAGGCATGGTCAATCTCCTCGATGTTTTTTTCCGTTATCGGGATTCCTAATGTTAAACATTCAAAAAGAGTGTTGCCTTCGATGTGATCTATAACCAGGTAATTTCCCCCCGCATCATATAGTGTTGGATAGTAATTGATGGCTTGAACGGTTTTGTATATTTCAGCTTCAACTTTTGCTGTGTGAGTATGGTCCGGGAAAAACACTTTTAGGGCTTTATTGGTGGAATGAATTCGGAATACATAAGCGCTTCGGCCTTTTCCGATAAGTGATAAAGATTGGTCGGCATCAAGCAATATATGCTTTTTATCATCGGAAATCTTAACGCTTTGAGCTAATTCATAATAGTTCTGCATACTTTTCACCTCTATTGTGAATTTTTTTCGAATCAAAAAAAGACGGTATAACCGATTGTTGGTTATACCGTCTTTTAAAAATTAAAAGACCTCACCAAATAATCGGCAAGGTCTTGCAAACAACTAAGATCAGTTGCCAATAAAGCCGAGGATTAAATCCTGTATTGACGACTTTATTGTATAGCTACTCCCCTTAACAGAAGGATTCATATAAGTATATATAGTGAGTATATAGATTATTGCCTCAATCCGTCAAATATTCGGATTGTATGCTTACCCTTTATGTATATTCGGTATATTCAGGAAGATGTTCGTCCCCATAAATTAATTAACTGAATAAATATTTCAATATACTTTATTTCGACGACAAACTTGTGCATCCTCTTAGAAACTTAGGAAATGAATTTTCGTTGCAAATATGTCTATTAGTTTACTATTTTGTTACAAATTCATCGATCCCTCTATAGATTTAAAGGAATATGGTATGTTTTTAATGAATGAGGATAAATACCTATAACATAATACTTATTTTAACCGATATTTAAATAAATGTTAAAAATATAATTCTTTAGTAGGGAGAATGAGATGAAGAAATTAATTTTACCAACTTTCTGTTTTGCAGTGTTGTCTACAGTTGCTTTCGAAGAAAAAATATCTGCAGCTCCACTACATGCAGAACAGGCCAATATTGAAACAGGTGTCATGTTCGTCCATGTAAATTCCGGCTCGCTCAATATGAGAAAAACAGGTACTGAAAGTGCAAGCGTAGTCGCCAAGCTGGCAAAAGGCACACAGGTAACGGTGTATTCGGAATCCAAAGGCTGGGCGAAGATCAGAGCCAATGGAAAAGATGGATATGTCAGTACCAATTATTTATCGGCAACGAAGCCAGGAACTTTAACTAAAGCAGCAGTAGCCATTAAAACGACAACGAAATATGTGAATGTCAGCACGGGCTCACTTAATATGCGAAAAAGTGGTATAGAAAGTGCAAGCGTAGTCGCCAAGCTGGCAAAAGGTACACAGGTAACGGTGTATTCGGAATCCAAAGGCTGGGCGAAAATTAAAGCCAATGGAAAAGACGGATATGTCAGTACCAAGTATTTATCGACGACAAAACCTGGTACGGTAACCAAAGCTGCAGCAACCGTTAAAACGACAACAAAATATGTGAATGTCAGTACAGGTTCACTTAATATGCGAAAAAGCGGAACGGAAAGTGCCAGTATAGTCGCAAAGCTGACAAGGGGCACACAAGTGACGGTGTACTCGGAATCCAAAGGCTGGGCGAAAATTAAAGCCAATGGAATAGATGGATATGTCAGTACCAAGTATCTATCGACGACAAAACCTGGAACGGTAACCAAAGCTGCGGAAACCGTTAAAACGACAACGAAATATGTGAAGGTCAGTACAGGTTCACTTAATATGCGAAAAAGCGGTATAGAAAGTGCAAGCGTAGTCGCAAAGCTGACAAGGGGCACACAGGTAACGGTGTATTCGGAATCCAAAGGCTGGGCGAAAATTAAAGCCAACGGAAAAGACGGATATGTCAATACCAAGTATCTGTCTGCTGCAAAGCCAGGATCGGGAACCACAATAGCCACACCTCAAAAAACGACAACAAAATATGTGAATGTCAGTACAGGTTCACTTAATATGCGAAAAAGCGGAACGGAAAGTGCGAGCATAGTCGCGAAGCTTTCAAAAGGAACGAAAGTGACGGTGTATTCGGAATCCAAAGGATGGGCGAAAATTAAAGCCAATGGAATAGATGGGTATGTCAGTACTGACTATCTTTCAACAACGAAGCCAGGAACGGCTCCCAATCCAATCATACCTGAAAAAACGACGACGAAATATGTAAATGTAAGCTCAGGTTCCCTCAATATGCGAAAAAGCGGAACGGAAAGTGCCAGTATAGTCGCAAAGCTGACAAGGGGCACACAAGTGACGGTGTACTCGGAATCCAAAGGCTGGGCGAAAATTAAAGCCAATGGAATAGATGGGTATGTCAGTACTGACTATCTTTCAACAACGAAGCCAGGAACGGCTCCCAATCCAATCATACCTGAAAAAACGACGACGAAATATGTAAATGTAAGCTCAGGTTCCCTCAATATGCGAAAAAGCGGAACGGAAAGTGCCAGTATAGTCGCGAAGCTTTCAAAAGGAACGAAAGTGACGGTGTATTCGGAATCCAAAGGCTGGGCGAAGATCAAGGCCAATGGAATAGATGGGTATGTCAGTACTGACTATCTTTCAACAACGAAGCCAGGAACGGCTCCCAATCCAATCATACCTGAAAAAACGACGACGAAATATGTAAATGTAAGCTCTGGTTCTCTCAATATGCGAAAAAGCGGAACGGAAAGTGCGAGCATAGTCGCGAAGCTTTCAAAAGGAACGAAAGTGACGGTGTATTCGGAATCCAAAGGCTGGGCGAAAATCAAGGCCAATGGAATAGATGGGTATGTAAGTACTAACTATCTTTCAACAACGAAGCCAGGAACGGCTCCCAATCCAATCATACCTGAAAAAACGACGACGAAATATGTAAATGTAAGCTCAGGTTCTCTGAATATGCGGAATAAACCGTCAGAAAGTGCTTCCATCATTGTGAAATTGGCCAAGGGTGCAGAGGTAGAAGTCATCTCGGAATCAAATGGCTGGTCAAAAATTATAGCGTATGGCGGAGAAGGTTACGTCAGTACGCAATATCTATCAGAAACGAAGCCTGGTTCTGTACCGGAAAGCCCGGATCCGAATCCAGACGAAGAAGAAACCACGTTAGTTAAATATGTAAATGTGAATGATGGCTCCAGTCTGAATATGCGCTCTTCTGCATCAGCTTCCGCTTCGATTATTGCCAAGCTTGTAAACAATACGGCCGTAAATGTATATTCTGAGTCTAATGGCTGGTCAAGAGTCACAGCTAATGGAAAAACGGGATATGTAAGCACGCAATATTTAACAGCCAAAGCGCCGGAAGTTCCAGGGAGTTCTAATGGATCGATAATCAGGATCGATAAAGAGTACAATCTTTCGATGGACAAGATGGTTGAAATCCAAATGGCCGTGAATGGTCAAACGGATAAAACGTATAAAACCTACATACGAGAGGATGGGTTAACGTTAATCAATCCAACAAAAGGTACGGTAAAAGGAACTGGATGGCGTGTCAGGGGCGGAGCTGGATCTAATTATTGGGTAGTCGGTGCTGTCAGCAATTATCAATCATTGAATATCAAATCAAAAGTCATGGGCGCTGACGGATACTATTGGTATGAGGTGGATTATAACAAGACATGGGTAAATGCCAGCCCGGAAGATATAGAATATAATCTCAATCCGGATAATTTTGTGAATGATCCAGTCAAATCGTTCCAGTTCGTTAAGCTCTCCCAAGTCACCAACATGAACGTTTCTGAAGTGAATGATAGAATCCTTTCAGGTAAAGGGATTTTACAAGGCCAAGCTGCAACCTTCACTTCGGCAGGGGAAAAGTATGGGGTGAATGAAATCTACCTGATTTCACATGCTTTGCTGGAAACCGGGAATGGCACTTCACCGTTGGCGACTGGAGTTAAGGTGAACGGGAAAACGGTCTATAATATGTATGGAGTGGGGGCTTTTGACGGAACAGCGTTAAGCAGCGGCGCTCAATACGCATATAATGCAGGCTGGTTCACTCCGGAAGCGGCCATCATAGGCGGAGCCGAATTTATCGCCAAAGGATATATCTCTGCTGGACAGGACACGCTATACAAAATGAGATGGAATCCTATAGCTGCAGAGAAATATGGATATGCTACACACCAGTATGCTACTGACATTGGCTGGGCAACAAAACAAGTGAAACAGATTTATAATTTGTATAGTTTATTAGATTCCTATAAATTGACGATTGAAGTTCCTAAGTACAAATAAGGAAGAAGCAAAAAACACAGAGACCGACTCATGTGTTTTTTGCTTTTAAAACCAACTTCCCGCTCGAAAAACGCTTCATATCGACGAAAAGGATAAAATGAAGCATTGATTATTTCATTTTATCCTTTTCTAAAATATCCTTAACGACATCCTCGATCGTTACCACTCCCAATGCCTTTTCCAAGGCAAGTTCAGCAACTGAAAAGATGGGTTCTATCGTATTTTGTATATTTCTTCCAACAGTGCATGCTGGATTAGGATTTTCATGGATTCCAAATAACTCTTTATCGGATACAACGTTAACAGCCTGGTAAACATCAAGTAAAGTAATATCCGATAATTCCTTGGCCAATGTCGCTCCGGCAATACCTGGACGAACGTTGACTAAACCTGCACTCTTCAGCATGCCGGTGATTTTTCTGATTAATGCTGGGTTGGTGTTTACACTTTTTGCAATAAAATCAGAAGTGTTAACGCCTTCTTTATTTATTTCTAAAAGAGATAATATATGGATTCCTACGGAAAAGCGGGTACTGATGGACATCTCTTTTTTCTCTCCTTTAAAATCTCTATTCTTATATAGTATAAATTATTTAACATGTAATTCAAGTAGTTACAAGTTATAATTGAGGGTGCAAGAATAATATTTATCCATTAACCTTTACCCTGTCAAGTAACGCCGTTAAGAAGAAGCAAAAATAAAAGGTATGTGTAATTGACAAACATCATAGTGAAACTTATATTATTACGTGTAAATGAATCAGTTACAGGTGAGAGGCATATAGGAAGGGGGAACTGAAATCGGCCTTAATGGTGCTTATAGGTGTCCATTATGGCTGTTTAAGGAATTTCTAAACAACTACAACAGATGGAGGTATATGATGGCTAATAAAAAAAAGGGTAATCCAAAACAATCTTCAGCATTCATGTTTTGGATCATAGGGTTAATCGCTGTAATCATTATTGGCTTTATATTTTTAGCGAATGGGAAAGACAAAGATACAGATACCGCTGTATCTGAAATGGATTATAAATCACAGCCCTATTTGGGAGAAAAATCGGCCCCTGTTCAAATTGTGGAATTTGGTGATTATAAATGTCCAGTGTGTAAGACATTCGAGGAGAAGTTCTTTCCTTCTATACAAAGTGAATTGATTGATACTGGAAAAGCACAATTTTATTTCATGAATTATTCGTTCATTAACGTCGATTCAATTAGATCCGCTAAATTTGCGGAAAGTGTTTATCAAGAATTAGGAAATGATACCTTTTGGAAATTTCATGAGCTGTTGTACGATAAGCAGCCAGATGACCCGAAATATGAAAAGGAAGATGTGTTTACGGACAAATTCCTAGAAGATACATTGAAAGAAATCGCAAATGACAAAGATGTGAAAAAGGTCGTTTCCTCTTTTAAAGCCGGTAATTCTGAGGACCAATGGAATAAGGATATGAAGATTGCCGACGAATTAGGCGTTTCTGGAACACCTTCCTTATTCGTTAATGGCAAGAAGTTTGAAGGAAATACAATCGATGATTTAGTGAAAATGGTTGATGATGCAGCGAAGGAGAAATAGTTGATGAACAAGCCATTATTATTTTCGTGGATCCTATCAATCATTGCCACTGCTGGAAGTCTCTATTTTAGTGAGGTTCTCCATTATGTACCTTGTACCTTTTGTTGGTATCAAAGGATCTTGATGTACCCGCTCGTTATTTTATTGGGCCGTGCCTTTTATGAGCAGGACCTGAAAATCCATCGGTACATACTCCCATTATCGATTTTGGGCATGTTGGTTTCAGGGTATCACTATAGTCTGCAAAAAATTCCAGCACTACAGCATTTCGAAATGTGCCAAAGTGGTGTTCCTTGCTCCGGTGAGTATATTAATTGGTTAGGCTTCATCACGATTCCGTTTTTGGMTTTTATTGCTTTTACTCTCATTACTATCTGTATGGGACTGCTAATGCGGAAGAACCGCCATATTTGAAAAAAGCACCATTCTTTGTCAACTCTACAGGGAATGGTGCTTTTTTTATCATCGAAAACCGGAATATATCAACGAAAACCGGAATATATCATCGAAAACCGGAATATATCATCGAAAACCGGAATATATCATCGAAAACCGGAATATATCATCGAAAATCGAAACTTACCAATCGTAATGACTCATAAGACTAAAAGGCAGGATAAAATATATTTGACAAATCAGTGACTTGTAACCTATATTATTACATGTAAGCAATCGAGTTACAATTAAGGATTCAATTAAGGGTTCAAAAACGATATAGGAGGAATTTGAAAATGAAAATAGGTATTATTGGTGCGAGCGGAAAAGCTGGAAGTATGATTTTAAAAGAAGGATTGACTAGGGGACATGAAGTTACTGCTATTGTCAGGGATCAAGCCAAACTCCAAATTCAAGGAGCATCCGTACAGGAAAAAGACCTATTCGATCTGAAAGCTGAAGATATTAAAGCATTTGATGTGGTAGTGAATGCCTTTGGTGCTGCACCAGGGAAAGAACATCTGCATGTCGATGCAGGAAAAATCTTAATTGATGCCATGAAAGGGGCTCCTCAAACTAAACTGATCGTTGTTGGCGGAGCTGGAAGCCTTTTCGTTGACGAGGCGAAAACGATACGTGTACTGGAAACACCTGAATTCCCGAAAGAATACTTTGCAACAGCATCTAATCAATCCAAGAACCTTGAGGATTTAAATAATGCCACTGGAATCCAATGGACGTTCATCAGTCCTTCAGCCTTCTTTGATCCGCAAGGAAATAGAACAGGTGAGTATAAACTGGGTAAAGACAACCTTCTTGTAAACTCAAAAGGTGAAAGTTATGTAAGCTATGCCGATTTTGCGGTTGCAGTACTTGATGAAATAGAAAACCCGCAACACATCAATCAACGTTTTACAGTTGTTGCCGAAGCTGAATAATTTGTTTGTAAGGTGATCCATTATAGTGGACATCAGCCCCTGTCTTAAGGAGGGGCTGATGTCCAAGATCACCGAATCCATCGCCATCCCCTGATTATTGCCTCCATTCAAATTCAATTGATTATCCATCCCTAACAAACCTTTTTATGTTTTAAAATATTGACTGATATCCATTTATTGCTGATAATATAGTGAAGAAAGTCCTATGAATGGCTTTTTTTTTATTTCAGTGATAACTGTTAGTCTTTAGCAGAACATCTAGATTTCCCAACAGGGAACCAGAAAGAAAGAAGGACAATGTGAAAATGGATTATAAATGTTCTTACCACTCATGGGTGAATTTCGAAGCCCTTGATGAGGAAATGAAGTCATTACTAAACAAGATGCAAGATGATGAAAAACATATTGAAGATGCGTTTTATAAGAACTTGGAATTTGGCACAGGCGGTATGCGCGGGGAAATTGGGGCAGGTACCAATCGAATGAATCTTTATACAGTCCGCAAAGCAACATTGGGATTAGCCCATTATCTGCAATCGATGGGTGATGAAGCAAAACGCAGAGGTGTCGCGATTGCCTACGATTCACGTTTTAAATCACCTGAATTTGCCTTGGAAGCAGCCAAGACCTTGGCTACTGAAGGGATCAAGGCTTATCTATTCGATGAGCTAAGACCAACGCCGGAGTTATCCTTTGCCGTTCGAGAACTGAATGCCTATGCTGGGATCGTTATCACGGCAAGTCATAATCCCCCTGAGTATAATGGCTATAAAGTGTACGGACCAGATGGTGCCCAGCTTCCTCCGGCTACTGCTGATAAAGTGATTGAATTCGTGAATGCGATTGAAAATGAACTTGCCATTTCGGTAAAAGATGAAGTGGCATTGAAAGCACAGGGCCTCATTGAGATTGTCGGAGAGGAAATCGATGCCGCTTATAATGAAAAGTTGCTTACTGTGCCCGAAAACAGAAATCTAAGCGAAGAAGTTGATGTGACAGTAGTATTCACACCACTTCATGGCACAGCAAATAAGTCGGTTAGGCGGGCTTTAAAAGATCTGGGATACGATAAGGTACATGTTGTTAAAGAGCAGGAATTGCCTGATCCCAATTTTTCGACAGTCAAATCACCGAACCCTGAAGAACATGCAGCATTTGAAATGGCCATTGAATTAGGAAATGAGGTATCGGCGGACCTGTTGATCGCAACAGATCCGGATGCAGATCGGCTCGGTATCGCCGTTAAAAATAAGAATGGCGAATATGTAGTGCTTACAGGTAACCAAACTGGTGCACTAATATTGGATTATCTTTTAAAAGAAAAGAAATCGAAACGCACTTTACCTCCCAATGGAGTTGTCTTAAAAACGATAGTGACTTCTGAAATAGGCCGCAGGATCGCAAATGAATATGGCTTAGGGACCGTTGATGTATTAACGGGTTTTAAATTCATCGCTGAAAAGATCAACGAATATGAGAAAAACGGTAAGCACACATTCTTATTCGGGTATGAAGAAAGTTATGGCTATTTAATCAAGGATTTTGCCCGTGATAAAGATGCGATCCAAGCTGCCGTTCTTGCGGTGGAAGTGTGTGCCTACTATAAAAAGCAGGGCATGGACCTATATGAAGGTTTGCTAAATATATTTGAAAAGTACGGATATTACCTGGAGGGACTCCAGTCATTGACCTTAAAGGGGATCGAAGGCGCTGGGCAGATTCAAGGGATACTGAATCAATTCCGTGAGGATTCTCCAAAGCAAATAGCCGGAAAAGCTGTAACTGTGCAGGAGGATTATCAAAGCGGCATGAAGCTGACGGTGGGCACCGATAAGGAAGAAGTCATTGATTTACCTAAATCAAATGTAATTAAGTACTTCCTTGAGGATGGCACATGGGTATGCTTACGGCCATCTGGGACAGAACCTAAAATCAAATTCTATTTCGGAATCCAAGGTGAAACGATGGAAGAAGCCGAGCTGAAGTTGAACCTAGTCATGAATGCTTTCATGGAAAAAATTAATGGGATGATCAATAGTACTAAATAAGTCAGTCTTTGGACCTGACAGCCGTATAATCAAGAAAATAAGGCCTTTTCCTGATATTCATTCGGGAAAGGGCCATGTTTACTTTATCAGACGTTCCGTTCCAAGCTAGAGACGGTGAATAGTGTCAATTTATGTGTCTAAACAGTTGTAGATGAAAGATTTACCCAATAAGTTTTAAATTATGAAGAAATTGGTATATAATAAATAGGATATAAAAAGTATTGAATATACAAACATTTTAACAAAAAACCAGACTATGTTACTATTAATATGGTGATTAAGAAAAAACTGTAAATTTTATGGGTTTAATTTTTAAAGTTGATATGGAGGAGTAACAAGAGTATGAAAAAAGTAAAAAAGGCTATAATTCCTGCAGCTGGATTGGGAACTAGATTTTTGCCTGCTACGAAGGCAATGCCAAAAGAAATGCTGCCAATAGTGGACAAACCAACTATTCAATATATTATAGAAGAAGCCGTGAAAGCGGGAATCGAAGATATTATCATTGTCACGGGAAAGAATAAACGTGCGATAGAAGATCATTTTGATAATGCATACGAACTAGAAAATAACTTGAGGGAAAAAGGGAAATTCGATTTATTGGAGAAGGTACAATACCCATCGAATTTAGCTAATATCCACTACATTAGGCAAAAAGAACCGAGAGGCCTTGGACATGCTGTTTGGTGTGCACGTAACTTTATTGGTGATGAGCCATTTGCAGTCCTTTTAGGCGATGACATCGTTCAAAGCGATGTGCCATCACTACGTCAATTAATCAACGAATATGATGCGACAGGTTCGTCCATCATTGGAGTGCAGCCAGTAAATGAGAATGAAACACATAGATACGGCATCATTGACCCGCTTACTCAAGAAGGCAGAAGATACGAAGTGAACCGATTCGTTGAAAAGCCAGAACAAGGAACGGCACCATCCAATTTAGCCATCATGGGAAGATACATACTAACACCGGAAATATTTGATTTCTTAGCTAAGCAGGAAACAGGGGCTGGCGGTGAAATCCAGTTAACGGATGCGATCCAAAAACTGAATGAAATCCAAAAAGTCTTCGCTTACGATTTTGAAGGAAAACGTTATGATGTAGGAGTTGTTGATGGCTTTGTGAAAACGACAATTGAATTTGCCCTTCAACGTCCTGATTTAAGAGACGACATTATAAAAGAAATGGAAAATATCCTCAAGATGCATAAAGCAGGAATCAGATAGACCATTTTAAATAGAGAAAACACCTATGTGATACTATCCCCTTTAGGTAGAGAGTGTACTAAGATCACGAACAATTTTGGATTGTACACGACTACCTGGAGGGGATTATTATGGCTAAAAGGGCTAAAGTGTGCGATCCAGGGACGCCCAATTCTTAAGACGCGTGAGGTTTGTTGGGAGAACTTATAACGTAAAGAAGTCAGTTTAAAAAGAAAGGGTAAATATTATATGATTTTGGTCGTTGGCGGTGCAGGCTATATTGGAAGTCATCTTGTAAAAGAGTTAGTGAATACAGAAGAGGTTGTCATTCTGGATAATCTCTCAACCGGTTTTCCTTCACTGGTCGATTCGAAGGCCATCTTGGTAGAAGGGAATTTAGGAGACGAAGCGGTCTTGAATGAAATATTCCTTAAATATCCCATTAAAGCTGTAATGCACTTTGCTGCTAATAGCTTGGTAGGTGAGTCTGTCCAAGACCCTTATAAATACTATGATAATAATGTTGGTGCAACTCTTACATTAGTGAATACCATGCTCAAGCATGATGTAAGGAATTTCATTTTTTCATCAACGGCAGCTACTTACGGTATACCAAATGTGGATATGATTGATGAAGATCAGCCAACTGATCCGATTAATCCATATGGCCGCTCGAAATTGATGGTGGAGCAAATCTTAAGTGACTTTGCAAATGCATATGGACTCCACTATGTCGTTTTACGTTACTTTAATGCGGCTGGAGCACATGTTTCGGCAGAAATCGGTGAAAGTCATGATCCTGAAACACATCTGATTCCTATTATTTTACAGCATTTATTAGGTCAACGAGAGAAGATTTCCGTATTTGGCACAGACTATGACACGAAAGATGGCACTTGCATTCGTGATTATATTCATGTAACGGACTTAGCCAAAGCTCATATAATCGCGCTTCAAGCCCTATTGTCCGGGAAGAAGGATACGGCCATCTACAATCTTGGGAATGGAAAAGGATTTTCGGTTAAAGATGTAATCGACACTTGTGAAAAGGTCACAGGAGTGAAGCCGACCATAGAGTATGCAGACCGTCGCCCTGGAGATCCAACCCGTCTGGTTGCTTCAGCTAATAAGATATATGAAGAACTTGGATGGAAAGCATCAATAGATTTGGAAGAGATTATTGAAAGTGCATGGAAATGGCATAAATCTCAGATAGTTTAACAATTAAAAGTCGTTTCAGGCTGTAGACAAACTCGAAGAAAAGCGAGTTTGCCTGCAGTTTTTTTAGTTGAAAATCGTTCCATTTGATTTCGGCCGCCGACTGTCTGCCAAGCCTCACCAAAGCACGCGTCTGTGGGATCTCGGCTAGCCAGTTTTTCGACCTCCCGCGCAGTTTATTCGACCGCGCAACCCAGTTATTCGACCTAACTCAAATTTTATTCGTCCGTTCACGAATTTTTGCGACAGTCTGAAACGACTTAATTAAAAGTCTTTCTTTGTTATTCTAAGCTTGAAGAGCTTTCTGTATTGATTTTTTCATCGCTTTTACAAAGTTCTGACGGGTCTCATCAGTTAATTCCAGCAAGGAAAGATAGGGATTTAAATCTTCCAGTTCAACCAATAAAAGTTCACCTTGCTCATTCCGGCATGCATCAACTCGTTGAATCCCCCAATCAAGATTATTCCATTCAATAAATTGCTGAGCAAAGGCTAAATCTTTTTCTGTTGGTGTATATTCCTTTAATTCCCATCTTTTCTCTTTGTCTGGTGCATAAAGAGCATACTGAAATTCCTTATCGATAAAATAAAATGAAACCTCATACTCAAAGTTGATAAAAGGTTGTACCAATAGGTTCTTTGATTCTGAATCGATTTTATCTCCCAATTCATCTTTCGTGACAAATTCCAAACCGATGGAATCTGCACCATCTTTGGGCTTCACTATGTACAATGCTACATTAGGAAGTTTATTTAAAGAATCAAGGGTATCGATAGTTGGAATGACAGGAAATTGGGCATTCGTCAGTTCAATTAAGTATTCTTTCCCGTTCATATCAGCCTTTCCAATAAATGAATTGTAAGTTTTCAAACCAGTAGCCGCTCTATTGCGGAATGCTTGATACTTATCTTTAAAATTTGCTACTGGACCAGCATTTCGAAATACAATTAGGTCAAAGTCCTTTTCAAATGTTTCAGTGTCTTCAGGGTGACAAATGACCAATTGAAAATCTTCCCTAAGTTCCGAAGTAAGGAACAAATCCTCCTCATAATAATTTCTTCCTTTTGCTTCATAGTATAAATCTGTTACGAATAATAGTGTCTGCATTAGACCTTCACCTGCTTTGCCTTTATTTTCATTGATTTAACTGGATTAAAACAAAAATCCCGTCTCATTAAGAGACGAGATTCGGAACTCGCGGTACCACTCTTGTTTAATGGAATGCTTAGAAAGCACATGCTGCCCTTTACAAACATAATTGTATGTTGTCCCTTATAACGGAGGAAACCGGTAAAGCTTACTAAAGGTTCGGCTTTACTTCTCAGAGATGATCTTCGGTTATTATCTGGACACTGGCTTTCAGCAAAGCACCAGCTCTCTTTGGAACAGAAACTATAACGTACTCTTTCTCTTCATGGAATGTTAAATAAAATTAGGTTAATTTGAGTTATTGTATAATAGTCAGAAAATAAAATCAATTGGTTTTTACCAGCAAGGAAAATGGTCATTTCTCTTAATATAGGATAATTGTTACTTCTATACTTAAATTCATGGATTTAAATTGAAAACGTAAAAACCCTGTGCTAAGACGTGTATTGTCTTAGCACAGGGTTCTTTAATCAATCATTCCCCCATGCTCATTCCTTTTAAAACGACCGCAGTCAAAAATACGGTCACGCAAATGATTGAGGTGGATACGACAATCGCAATCGGTAACGTCATTGGAAATCCCTCCTTTAGATGATGGTCACGCTGCTAAGATCAACCTTCGCTCCATTTAAAAAGTTGTAAGTAAGTTTATCCATCGATGCTCCAGTAAAGTCGATTTTCTTTAAATCGGACATCCGGAATTGAACATTGATGAGTGTGGCATCACGAAATGATGCCTTTTTCAATGAAGAACCCTCGAAAATGGTTTGGTTGAATGTTTCCCCATCAAATGTAAGACCAGATAAATTACAGCCTTTAAAATGGGTCTTATTATAAATGCTGTTCTTGAAAGTTACGCCTTTTAAATTCGCGCTTTTAAATAGGGTGCTCGTTAAATTGACGTTTTCAAAGATGCATTTATTTAAGTTACTGCTTTTAAAGGTGCTGTTCGTCAGGTCGGAATGGCTGAAATCAGAGCGGCTTAAATCACAGGAATTGAATTTCCCGTCATGCACGGAAACCGAACGAAAGTCGGAATCCAATAAGCGATGTCTGGAATAGTCCATGTTTACCGCCTRCTCAAGCTCACTATAGTGAAGATTGAGTGAGTCCATGAGTTCTGATACTTCTCCAATTGAATCCACAGTCAGCTTATATGCTTCCTGCTCACTAGAGCCATTCTTTTTATGGTCATTGTATTTTTCGAGTAAGTTTTGCAGCAGTTCTTCTTCCAATTCATTTGCTGTTTTTGCATTTTTGTACGGTGCAAAAATGCCATGAACATGTGCCTGCAGTTTTTCAATCACATTTCATCTTCCTTTCTTACAAGAGGCGTTCAAGTATTTGCTTGGCAAGTTCCCAATCATTTTTATTTTGCGTATATGTGTCTTCCCCGATGGGGGTGATTTTGTAATATTTCCTTCTTCCGCCTTGTGAAGCATCTCCCCAATAAGAGATGATGCATCCGTCCTTTTCTAGACGTTTTAAACTGGAATACATAGTCGCTTCCTTTAATTCATATTGCTCATTTGAACTCATATATATCAGTTTGCTGATTTCATAACCGTATTTATCGCCACTTTGCAGGAGTTTTAGAATCATCGTATCTACATGTCCGCGAAGCAGGTCAGAGGATAGCTGTCGTTGAACCAAATCCTCACCTCCTGTGGTATATCTTATAATGTATTACTATGACAGTCAAGGTAATTTATTAAAATGGTTGCAGGTGTAAGGTCTGTGTTTAAAAAGGTATGGCCTTTAGATTTAGAGGGTTGTTCATTATGGAAAGAAATACAGGGAAACCTAATGTCGGACACGGCAGGAGCAATCTTATGATGATTTAAGGAAGAAAACCAATAGTGGGAACAGTTTTTAGAGATATGGCATACCTGACCGTTATCGTGGAAGGAAACATCGCATTCTGAATGAACTTTACATATCCGCTTGGAAGGGATTCCGTATGCTTTATAGAAGAAGTATGTAAGAGGCCGGGGAGGTATGGATGTTGAATAATTCGTGGAATAAAGTAATTTATAAGGTTTGGTCTCCAATATATGACAAAACCTTCAGTGCCCTCTTTTTAAAAGCCAGGAAAAGTATATTTGAAGAGATATCATTTCATGACAATGCAAAGGTTCTGTTTGTGGGCGTAGGAACGGGTGCCGATTTAGAGTTGATTAAGCACCTTGACCTTGAGATAACGGCGATCGACCTTTCGGCTGATATGCTAAAAAAGGCGATGGTTAAATATGGGGATAGACCGATCACTTTCCTGGAGATGGATGCACAGCATATGGAATTCGATAATGAATCGTTTGACTATATAGTTGGAAGTTTGGTCCTTTCCGTCGTACCTGATGCAAATGAATGTCTTAAGGAAATGATCAGGGTTTTAAAAGGCGAGGGGAAAATAATCATATTCGATAAGTTTATCTCTAAAGATGAACGGCTTTCATTACCCAAAAAGCTTTTGAGACCCATCATTAGATTTTTAGGTACAGATATTGGCTTGAGGTTTGAAGACTTGTTCAGTAGACATGAAAAAAAGATGAAAATGGAAGAAAATCGATCGATCATGCTGAATGGAATGTATAGAAAGATAATTATCAGTAAACGGAGGGAAGAGTAAAGACCCAAAAGGTGTGAAAATCATTCTGAAA
Organism: Peribacillus sp. P4_B1; assembly: GCF_056402395.1. NCBI lineage: Bacteria > Bacillati > Bacillota > Bacilli > Caryophanales > Bacillaceae > Peribacillus > Peribacillus sp. P4_B1. Next base: position 42,417 of record NZ_JBFUHM010000027.1, on the reverse strand, counting down.
AATGGAAGGGCTCAACGAAGTTTATTTTCTTCATCATGGTTTATAACCTTATATTATTTTAAATAGATGTATAGAACGGAAAATCCCAATTAAGTCTTCCTTGGTTTTTCTAATCGTCGTTATTACATCCTTTATCAGTATGCAAATGATTGGCCATGATTATATCTTTTCAATGCTTACTGCCAATAGCATGATTTTAACCCTATTATTATTTTCTTGGAGATATCGAGAACTGCTGGTGATAGAGAGGTAGTTGTGGATTCTCTTAATCGGCTGGGATATTTTTTTCATCTAAGGGGGATATATTTGTTTGTCAGTCTTGCCATTTTGATTGTTATAGTTATGGCTGCCAAAGTGATGGTAAAGAACAATAATATTGAGGAAGCTGGTGGAGGCATGTTTCAGAAGTGGATTGGGAGTCAATTGAAAAATCCGAAAGGCCCTCTCTCCAAATGGGTGGGCAGGTATATGGAGAGAGGGAACCATACTATAAATGATTGGACAATTGGCTTATTGAATAGTAATGGAAACGAAAAAATTCTGGAAGTCGGAATGGGAAATGGCTCCACATTAACTAGATTGGCTCAAGTGAATATTCTTGGCAGAAATTATGGTGTCGATATTTCCGAAAAGATGGTCAAAGAAGCAATGAGGAGGAATAGGAAGTATCTGTACGATGGGGTGGTGGATATACAGGTAGCCAATATTGAAAGCTTACCTTTTAGAAATGACTTTTTTGATAAAGTATTCACCGTCCATACCATTTATTTTTGGGATGATATTGATCAAGGCATATGTGAAGCATACCGAGTGTTAAAACCGCATGGAATGTTATTTTTATCTAAAACCAATATGGAAATGATGGAGCAAACGAAGGACTTTAAACTGTATTCAATCCAGGAGATAGAAAGTAGCTTGGTACAATGCGGATTCAAGGACATCAGGATACATAATAGAGATGAGTTTTATTGTTTGGCAGCTAAAAAATAGAACCTGTCCGTAATGTTGATAATGGGGTGTTTCTATCAAGGAGCGTAAGTATGGGAGCACCGTTGTCCATCATTTCTTGCCTTTCTAATGGATATTGAGCTGATCAACGGTTATTAAGTAATGTTGGATTATCAATCAGAGGGCAGTTTGAGTGCGACTTTGCTAGCTTTACGTCATATGTAACGATGCAGCTGTTACATGGCCGCCGGGCGAAATCGGTATAATTAAATTGTGGGATATAATGGGAAGAGGTGATGGGTTTTGTCGGAGACGATTACAACCTATGAAGATCTATTGAACATGCTTGATTCGTTATTGCGTGAGCCAACTGCATTCTGGAATGGTTTTTATGAAGACCGGGAAAAGGGGGTTCCCTTTTTCGGAAATCTCCCTGATGAGAATTTGGTTCAATACTTTGATAGTGAGCTGCTTGGGTCTGGAAAGGTACTTGAGCTTGGATGCGGTCCTGGAAGAAATGCTATTTACCTTGCTCAAAAGGGCTGTTCTGTTGATGCGGTTGATCTTTCAAAGGAAGCCCTGGAATGGGGAAAAGAACGAGCGGCAGAAAAGAAAGTCCAAGTGAACTTCATTCAAAGGAATATATTTGAGTTGGAAATTGAGGAAGGGCGATATGACTTCGTATATGATTCAGGTTGTTTTCATCATATCGCACCACATCGAAGGATCAATTATTTGGAGATGGTGAAAAAGGCGTTAAGGCCTAAGGGATTGTATTCGCTTACTTGTTTTATAGAAGGCGGCATATTAGGTGGTGCCGACATCTCGGATTGGGAGGTATATAGGCAAAGAAGCCTTAAAGGCGGATTAGGTTTTACTGAAGAAAAACTTAGAATGATTTTCAAGGAATTTGAAGTGGTGGAAATACGTAAAATGAGGAAAAAGGAAGAATCTGATGGAACCTTTGGGGTGAAAGGTTTATGGACGGCTTTATTTATGAAAAAGTAATGATCACTAGATGGGTGAAACGGTGATGGGATGGTTTAAAGGTTATGGATAGTGCGGCTCAATGCCACTAAACGGAGGATCTGGGATCAGGTCCTTTTTTCAAGTGAAAAGAAAATGGGTTGGATGAAGGTGAAATTGTTAACAAAAAATAAAAATGGTAAACTATAACAATAAAATGACCAGAATAATCGATGAATGTTTTTAAGAATCCTTTTTTTAAAAATCGGCAGTTGTATGGTTTCAAAAATAGCTGGGAAGGTAAATGGAAAGAGGGGACCATTGGGGGGATCTTTGATGCTTACTTTGTTGATTGAATCGTTAACTTTCAATACCCTTACAATGCTGATTCCAGTCTTCCAGTAGCGATGATTTATCGATTGCTGGGACCAATTGGGATGATAAAAAAATAAATAGGTGGGGAATTTATGCACAGAAATAAAGAACTATATTCATTTTTATTAGGTGTTGCAGCACAATTGACTGAGGATTGGTACGCAACATTGAATAAAGATGATAAGGCGGGGGTTTATTGCTCACCTGATCCCGAAGTAATTAAAAAGCTTAAGCAACAAAATAATGAATTCCATTTACGTTTCTTTCAGGTCTTTGATACAGAGGAAAGGGAATACTTTGAGCATCTTGGTGAGTGGATTGAAGATATCGGTCAGGATGAGCAGCATTTAAACACACCCATCTATTTTATATTGAGGGAGTTCTTTCGAACGCAAGAGCAATACTTGGATTATATTGATCAATTCGTGGCATTGCATGGAGATCAACATACACAGGAGGAAATAAACTCCTGGTACCGGATAGTGGTCAAGGTGCTCAGTGAAGTGATGGAGCGGTTTACGGAAGCGAATCATAGATATGCCAATAAAATTATGAAAGCCCAGCAGGCAACGATCGATGAATTGAGCTCGCCTATCATTTCCCTTAAAGATAACACGGCGTTGCTTCCCCTGATCGGTGATATTGACACGGCGAGAGGCATGTCCTTGCTTGAAAACACATTACAAAAATGCGCTGAAAAAAATGTCACCAGGCTTTTCATTGACCTATCGGGCGTCCATGCAATAGATAGTGTATCCGCCCACCAACTGTCACAATTGATTGAATCCTTAACTTTGATCGGAATCCGGACAACCCTTTCAGGACTTCGGCCGGAAATAGCCAAGACTGCTGTTAAGCTTCAACTGCCTTTTGATAAAGTGATGATAAAATCCACTCTTGCCCAAGCCATCAATACCATTAAATAATACATACATATTCATGGCAGGGGAATGTTCGTTTTAGTGAAAAAAGTATAAAATCCATTCAAGAAGACCGCCATAAAGCGGCCTTCTTGAATGGGTAAACATAAAAATGAAACCGCTACAGAAAAGGGAGGTGGAGCTATGAAAAGGCATATGACATTTGATGATGATGCGGGTATGGGCTATATCTATTTAGCCGAACCATTGAAGCACACCATTACAAAAACGGACGAGCTCCTGCTTAACGAGGATATCATTCTGGATTTCGGCATAGGCATTCCAATCATAGGAATTGAATTGGAAGGTGGAACAGCCTTGAAAATTAAAGGTCTGGCTGATGAAATGCCTACATTCACAATAGGAATTACAGCTGATGGTGAAAGCTATTATTCCTTAAGATTGAATGATGTACTTGTAAAACGGTCAGTTACTCATCCTGATGCCAAGAAAATAGTGTTTCTCTTTTCAGATCCTGACTGCAGGGAATTTATAGGAATCGATATATATGATACGAAGTCCTATGATGAGTCATTCTTAATCGGCTGATTTTAGTTCATCTTCATACAGCCAGAACCGGAAACGAGAAGGGGAACCATTATTCAATATTTGCAAAGACGGCAAGATCTTCTTTATTGCCAACCACTAAAAGCATATCTTTTTCATGGATATCCTGATCGGGTGATGGTGCTATGATAATTTCCCCATTACTCACGATGGCAATGACGCTGATATTATATTTTGCGCGTAAATCCAGCTCCCTGAGGCTTTTTCCCTTCATGCTCATAGGGACTATGATTTCCTCGATATTGTATTCTTTAGAGAGTTCAATATAGTTCAGCATGTTAGGGGACAGAAGCTGGTTCGCGACCCGTTCTCCCATATCCCTCTCAGGATAGATGACCCAGTCGGCTCCAACTTTAGTGAGCACCTGACCATGATTTTTATTAAGGGCCTTGGCAATCACCTTTTTGACCCCAAGCTCTTTTAAAAGCAAGGTAGTTAAAATGCTTGATTGCATATCAATTCCGATGGCTACGATGACACAATCGAAGTTGCGGATTCCAATGGATTTCAATGTCTCTTCTTCAGTCGTATCCGCAATGACTGCATGGGTAACGCTCAGTTCCGCATTCTCGACTCTTTCCCCGCTGATATCAATACCCAATACCTCTTGGCCAGCCGAATATAATCTATGGGCCACACTGGTTCCGAATCTGCCTAAACCAATCACGGCATATTGTCTTTTTCCCATCTTTTACACTCCTTCATTTATGTTTAACCAATCATGATTTTCCCTTTTGGACGTCGGAACGGATCTGGTTTGCGCCTCATAGCGATGGCAAAGGCCAAAGTCAAAGGACCCACACGGCCTGCAAACATCGTGAAAATGATGAGCATCCGGCCAACCGGTGATAATTCGGGGGTCAAACCCATTGAAAGTCCCACGGTGGCAAATGCTGAAGTGGCTTCAAATAAAATCATCAAGAAGTCACTTCCGCTTTCAGTGATGGTCAGCAGAATGGAGATGATTGAAACCATGAATACGCCAATGAATGTAACGGATAATGCTTTAAAGATCGTTTCACTTATAATGCGGTGACGGAATAATACCACATCACCCTTTCCTTTAATCTGTGACCAGACCGTTCCGATAAGCGTCGCAAATGTGGTTGTTTTAATCCCGCCGCCAGTCGATCCGGGTGAAGCCCCAACGAACATCAAGAAAATGATGAGCAGTAATGTGGGTTGAGTCAAATCAGGGATATTCAGCGTATTGGAGCCGGCCGTCCTTGGTGAAACCGATTGAAATAGAGACGATAACGTTTTACCCATGAAAGATAAAGGCTGCAATGTCTTGGCATTACCGAACTCGAATAAAAAGATTAAAATTGCGCCGGCGATTGTAAGTGTCAGGCTAGTCATCAGAACAACCTTCGTATGTACGGATAAACGATGGGTATCACGATATTCGTATAGTTCATTCATCACGATAAAACCTATTCCGCCAAACGTGATCAGGAAGGCGACCGTAAGGGTTACGAATGGATCCGATACATAAGGGGTCAAGCTCTTGAATTCTCCCATCAAATCAAAACCGGCATTATTGAAATTCGATATGGAATGAAAAACCCCGTAATAGATCGCTTTGCCGATTGGCATGTCAAAAGAAAAGCGAATCGATAAGATAAGGGCACCCATGGCTTCAATGATGGCCGTGAAAATTAAAAGCCGTTTTACTAACTTGACTATACCTGCCATGGAAAGATTATTTAAGGATTCCTGCAAGAGTAACCTGCCTTTTAAAGAAATCCTTTTGCCTAAAAGGAAAAAGAAAAACGTCGCAAATGACATGAATCCTAAGCCGCCTATCTGAATCAGTGTTAAGATGACCAATTCACCAAAGGTGGTGAAGGTCGTTCCCGTATCCACTACGACAAGTCCTGTTACACATGTAGCGGAGGTTGAGGTGAATAAAGCATCCAGAAAAGCAAGGCCATTCCCATTTTCAGTAGAAATCGGCAGGGTCAGCAAATAGGCCCCAATAAGTATCAGGGTGGCAAAGCCTAGTACAAGGATTTTTGGCGGATCGAATAATTTTTTTGCTTTTATCAATTGATCATCCCTACCTAAAAATGACATGTGTAAAACTGTATGAATATCTTAACCATCAATCCTGTTATCAAATCTTTTTTAAGCATAATAAAAAGACCTGCGTAAACATCGAACAGCTATTTTGTCACAAAAAGCGTGCAAAAAAAGCTCCCGAAATAGGCGGTCTTATGACCTCCTTCGCTTTAGCCGACGAAGTTAGCTGACGGGTAGGATGGCGAAAGAGCTGATCTCATCCCTTCTGCATGGCAGAATTAACCCCAAATGATTGGGTCCTCCGTACTCAATTCCTTTGAGTTTTGGCCGAAATATATTAAATTGATAAACGTATTCTACTCCCAACATTTAGCAGTTGTAAACCCCTAAATTGTAAAAAAATATTTCTTTAATAAAACTGAAAATTTACGTTTTATTTACATTGATAAAACGTATTGACAAATATTAGTTAGCACATTATGATAGGTTCGATTAATCCGATTATGATAACAGTTTCGGTGTACTTGATTCAACACTTTCTAGCTGAACAGGTCATGGGCAATCAATGTTATTAATATATATAAACTATTTTTCTTTTGAAAAGCATAGAAAAAGTCAATGCATTCGTATTTAAAGGTTCCAGACATTTTATAAAAAAGGCGGGCAATTATGGAGAAGACGTTCAATAGATATGTTATTAACGCTACAGGCAAGGGTGGCCAGACATATTTAACACAATGCCAGGATAAAGATGCACTAAGGAAATGGATAGCCGATCATGAGGACCAAATCATAATGAATGAGTTAAGGATAACGGATAAGAAAAAGAATCCGTTATTAAAATTGTTTTCCCTAAAGTAAATCAGCTGAATCCAAACATTCATTTAACGGTATTCAATTATGTCATTCCTGTGTCTTATTCGGGAACGCTGAGCGAAAAATTCCTATCTTGTTTTGCTTTCAAACTCATTTAATTTTGAATGAGTTTTTTTGTTTTGAAAATCATAACATTTACAAAATTATACCATTAATGTTAAAGTTTAGGGTAAATGTGATTCCGATGAGAAAAAAGTAAATGAAACGCAACTTTCCAGTGCGCTTGGTAAACTGGAAAGGAGTAACGGGGATGTATTGAAGCTTAAAGGGAGTTCCCATTATAGTGCATAGTTATTGCATGCTGTTAATGCAATACGGCATAAGATTAATAATGGTGACATATTAATTGGCACCGTTCTATTGATCCCGTCCCCAAGACGCATTTCTTGTGGACGGTTTTTTTTATTGTTTTTATATTTTCTTTCTAAGGAGGGGAAGCGTTGACATTGAGAAATTCATTAGTATCTTGGAAATATCCTTCCATTTTATTGTGCGGGATCGGGATTTCCAACTTCGGTGCTTGGGTTTATTTCATTGCACTTAATTTAATCGTGCTGGATATGACTGGCTCGGCCTTGGCGGTTGCTGGACTGTATATCGTTAAACCGATGGCTGCCATATTTACGAATGTTTGGGCCGGCAGCGTGATCGACCGGATCAATAAGCGGAATCTAATGATCGCACTTGATCTATTTCGAGCGGTATTCATGGCTTTGCTGCCATTGGCTTCTTCTATTTGGGTCATCTATTCCCTTATCTTCGTGATCAATATGGCAGAGGCCATGTTTGTAACGGCATCAAGGACTTATATAACAAAATTAATCCCCATTGAACAGCGGAAACGATTTAACTCGTTACGAAGCTTGATCGATTCTGGAGCTTTTTTGATTGGACCAGCGATAGCGGGTATCCTTTTCTTAATCGGTACACCGGTTTTAGCCATTTATATTAACGCGGCTGCCTTATTATTATCCGGTATCATCACTCTATTCATGCCTAATCTTGAAAAGGATCATCCCCTTGGAAAATCCAGTCATTACCTGTCTTGGACCATCATGAAAAAGGATTGGGGCATCGTCCTGGATTTCAGCCGGAAATCTTCCTATATCATGCTCATTTATTTCTTATTCAGCTGCATGGTGGTGATGGAAACGGCCATCGATTCCCAAGAAGCAGCGTTTGCCAAGGCCATACTCCTTTTGTCGGACAGCGATTACGGATTCCTTGTAAGCATCGCCGGGGCAGGCATCATTGCGGGTGCCATAGTCAATGCCGTATTCATCAGTAAAGTGCAAATCTCGTACATGATTGGTCTTGGATCTTTATTTGTCTCGATAGGTTATATGGTCTATGCCTTTTCGAATTCCTTTTCATTGGCCGCCATCGGTTTTTTCATCATTGCCTTTTCTCTGGCGTTTGCCAATACAGGCTTTCAAACCTTTTATCAAAATAATATTCCTGTGGAAATCATGGGCAGGGTCGGAAGTGTTTTTGGCTTGTTAGAAGCTTTATTGATCATCATCACTACAGCAATTGTCGGTGTTTCAGCTCATTTCATTTCGATTCGGTTCGTGGTGATTTCAGGTTCAATGATCATGTTTGCTATATCCATTTTATTGTCCATGCTTAGTATGAAGGCCTCGAAGAGCAGGTATTATCAGGTTGGAAAGGCAGAGGTCAAAGCGGGGGAAAAGATGTAAGTTTAAAGGGGGAGTATCCCATTTTATTATCCTAAAGGCATGTAAATGGAACATGCCTTTATAAAAGTTCATTGAATGAATGCCCGTAATTGGCTGATGAAGTTCAGGATTTGAAAATGAATTTTCGCCATTTCTTCCGCCGTTTGCTCTTCGCAATTCTCCAGCCACTCCTGTATAACGCCTAAAATCGCAGATGTCATGAAGGCGTGCATATACATGCGGAATGCTTCATCTTTAGCTGCTGGATGCTGGCTGATCAAACGCTCCAATAGTACTTCACCGAACACAAGCTTTATTTTTTTGGCAAAAGAAGGATCTCCCTTATCTCCAAGAATGGCCCTTAATGCGTGCGCATGTTCACTGATGAATTGAAAAATGGCTACGAAAGGCGGGTAAAGTTGTTGTTGATGGAGAGCCAAAAAAGCCTCTTTCGGCAAAATGGCAGTAATACGAGTTTGAAGTTCATTTAACAATTCCTGCTGTAAGTGATCCATCAATTCATATTTATCTGTGTAATGCAAATAGAATGTGCCCCGATTAATGTTGGCGCTCTCTGCAATTTTCTTCACTGAGACATGTGAGAATCCCTCTGCTTCAACGAGTGCAATAAAATGATGTTGTATCTGCTTTTTCGTCTTTTGTACCATATCCTCATGAAATTCCGCCATTGAATGTCTCCTCACTAAACATTTTTCGAAATGTGTTGATTGTATTAGACTAAAAGCTACCTTAGAATGATGATACACTCAACACCGTGTTAATTAAAGAGGGAGGATGTGTGTACAATGAAAAATGCGATTTCCATTGAAGGAATTGCTAAGGGTTTTCATCATAAAAAGGTCATTCAGCCATTGAGCCTGAATATTGAAAAAAGTGGAATTTTTGGCTTGTTAGGTCCATCCGGATGCGGAAAGACGACCTTGATTAAAATGATTGTCGGATTGATTAAGCCCGATGCTGGTAAAGTCACGGTTCTGGATCATGAAGTGCCAAATGAAGCACTGTTAATGGATGTCGGCTATATGGCACAATCCGATGCTTTATATACAGATCTGACGGGTGCTGAAAACCTCGAGTTTTTTGCGAAGCTATACCGTTTTTCGAAAAAGGAACGAAGGGAACGCATTCAATATGCAGCTAAAATCGTACAGTTGACGAGGGACTTGAACGTTCGGGTTGCGTATTATTCCGGGGGGATGAAACGCCGTCTGTCACTGGCGGTTGCACTCATCCAAAATCCGGAGATTCTCATTTTGGATGAACCGACAGTGGGAATGGACCCTTTGCTGAAACGATCCATTTGGCGGGAACTTGAGCGTTTAAGAAATGAAGATCATAAGACGATCATCATCACGACACATGTGATGGATGAGGCGGAACGATGCGATAAACTGGCGATGCTGCGTGAGGGTGAAATCATCGCATCAGGAACCCCGGCGGCTTTAAAAACACAATATGCAGCGGGAACGCTTGATGATGTTTTTTTAAGGATTGGAGGTGGCCTAAAATGAGAATTGCCTCTCTTGTTACGCGGATTACACAGCAGATGCGCCGGGATCGAAGGACGCTCGCTTTATTTTTTCTCGCTCCATTGCTCATTTTAACGCTCATGTATTTTATTTTCGATACAGAAGCGAGTGATTTGAAAATCGTTGTTACAGGCAGTAATGAAGCTATGGTTAAAGCATTAAAACAAGCGGATTTTCAAGTAACGGCTGCTGAGGAATTTTCACAGGGGAAAATGATTGAAAATGATACAGATGGCTGGCTGCAGGTTGAAAATGGCAAGATAAAACTGACACTATTGAACGACGAACCGAACCGTGCAAAGGCCGTTCAAATGCAAATGATGCAAGGGCTGCAAGGGAATGGAAAAAATACACCCTCAATTGAGAAACAATATGTATACGGGGATGCCAAAACAAAGGGTTTTGATACGTTCAGTCCGATGCTCGTCAGCTTTTTCGTGTTCTTCTTTGTATTTTTAATAGCAGGGATTGCACTTTTGAAGGAGCGAACAAGTGGTACGTTGGAACGGTTGCTTGCCACCCCGATTAAACGATACGAAATCGTAGCAGGGTATGTAATCGGATATGGCATATTTGCGCTCGTTCAAACCTTAATTGTCGTACTATATGCTGTAAATGTGTTGGATATCGTCCTTGTTGGCTCCATTTGGCTCGTTTTATTAACGAATATACTTGTCGCGCTTGTTGCATTATCGCTTGGTACATTACTATCGAGTTTCGCAACATCTGAATTCCAAATGGTACAATTCATTCCGTTGGTCATCGTGCCGCAAGTCTTCTTCACAGGGATTTTCCCATTGGATGGCATGGCAGACTGGCTGCAAAAAATCGGCAAGGTCATGCCGCTCTATTACGCATCGGATGCCATGAACGGGATCATGTACAAAGGTTTCACTTTCAATGAGGTTTTGCTGGATTTACTCATTCTCCTGGCATTTTCCGTCGTTTTTATAACCATCAATATTATAAGTTTAAAAAAATACCGTGCACTATAAAATGAACATCAATAAACAAAAAAGCCGGATTCCTGGAAAGTGAGGAACCGGCTTTTTTTGTTCTGCCGGATGAAGGACGAATCCTCCTTCGTTTCGGTTGATTTATTCGAAAGAACTTCCCCTTGACGAACATACCGGCAGTTTTCTAAATGACAGGTGTATGTAGTTTGTTGACGGCTTGTTAAAGATGTCCTAGGATATAATGATATGCACTGATTTGGAGAGAAATAGAAGGGGGAGTTACATGTCCCGAAAATCCGCCATGCTTTCCCTTTTGCTGTCGCAAGCCCTGTTTTTGTGCGGTTTACCTCTTTTCCTTCAGCTTCTATTATATTTGAATCCTTTGGTGATCATGGTTGTTTGGTTTTGTATACTTCTTTTCGTTTCGTTTGCGGTCCTTTATTTTCGAGGTGAAACGGTGATGATTCCGCGCCTTTTGTGGCAGGCAGCCTTGATTTGCTACAGTTTATCATTATTGGTTTTGCTGTTCTTCCGACCAAAAGGGCAGGTATATTCGTATAATTTGATTCCTTTTTCTACGATACTTTCATATTTATCGAACGAAATGAACGGGCTTGTGTCATTTTATAACCTTAGCGCCAATGTGGGTCTGTTCATTCCATTCGGGCTGTATTTGTTGTTCAGGGATGGGAAAGAGCCATCTGCTTTAAGGAAATTTCTTTACCCATTCATAACGATCTCAGGTATTGAAATCTGTCAGCTCGTTTTTCGGCGCGGAAGTTTGGATGTCGATGACCTGATACTGAATATGATGGGTGTTTATTTGGGGTACGTACTGTATCCTTTGTTCACGAGTGTGGTAGTGTTCCGTTCTGGAAAAAGTAAAAGGGTGCAGAGGCAGTAAATCTCACTTCAAGGGGTAAAATGCTGAACAAATTAACTTGGGGCCTGAAAGGGAATGCGGTTCCTCGCCAAGATTATAAATAACTATGATACTCAATAGATTTGGAGACATCCTATCGTTAAACGATTTGATGTCTCTTTTTTTGGTTTGAAATATGGAACGGCTTAAGGATAGAACATGCCTGTTCCAAAAGAAACTGAGGTTTCTTTACAATCGTTATAAAATAAACTATTGTAAAGAAAACCTAACATTTAATCTAAATTATTGTTCGAAATCATTATGTATAGAGGAAGGTATAGGGAAATATGGGTGTAAAGTATAGAATGGTCGTAGAACAAATGGAGAAAGAAATATTAGAAGGAACATATACATTAAATACTAAGTTACCTACTGAAGAAGAGTTGATGAAGAAGTTCGATGTCAGCAGGAATACCATAAGAAAAGCAATCAATATATTGGCTGAACAGGGTTATATTTATCAAGTTCAAGGAAGCGGGATATTCCTAAGGGAATTTTCCAGACCTGGCTGTATTTCGATGAAGAATATGAATGGCTTAACGAAACAGTTTGAAAAGGATGAAATGACAAGTGAAGTGCTGAAGTTAGATTTAATAGAAGCTGATGAAAAATTGGCCGAAAAAATGAAATGTAATCTGAAAACCAAAATCTATAACCTCAAACGAGTTAGATGCTTAAATGGTGAACCCATTGTAATAGAAGAGTCCTTTTTCAATAAAGACATCATCCCCATCATAAATAAAGAAATCGCAAATGGTTCCATTTATGAATATATAGTCGAGGATTTGAAGCTGAATATTGGTTTTGCAGATAAAATCATTTCGTGTGAGAAACTAAATGATGATGATGCAAAGCTTTTGGACTTGCAACCAGGAGATCCGACTTTAATTGTAGAAAATACGGTGTTTTTAAAAGCAGGAGTCGTTTTTGATTTTTCGATTGAGAAATATAATTATACTTCCGCAAAACTATTAACATTGACAAATTAAAATGCTTTGAAAAAAGAGCGACTGCATTTAATTGGCAATCGCTCTTATTATTTATTCAGCAGTATAAATGGGCCAACTCCAAAACACCTCACCTGTGCAATAATGTAGCGATCCAAGAAAATTACACAATTAAGGTTTAGAGACGAAAGATCTGTAAACTCCATAAGTTTCTCTTTTCAATAGGTGGGCAATCGGAATCCCATGTTCACTCAGGTAGTCAATTTCCTGAACCTCTTTTATTTCATCTAAACTAAAAACATGAAGACCGCCCCCTATTTTTTCACCGTCGTCACCCGAGTAATTCATATATTCTTGCCCCATTATGGTGTGTTAAGAACGCCTTGTAATCTTCAGGGGGTTTGATGTTATTTACAAAATTCCGGGTATTCCTCTTTTTATCATCAGAGAAACTGCTATTCTTATCTGTCACTCTGTCATTTAATTTTTTTATCCGCAAAGAGTTCTTGTAAAAGTTCTGCAAACTTGATATTGTTAAAGTTCCATTTATATCCAATTAAACAGTCTTTAATTTAATTTTTTGGTGAAAAAACTAGGGTAAGAGGGCAATGAATTATGAAGGTAGCCCTCTATTTTGGTGACACTTTTCGCAGATAAAGTAAAAGTTAAGAACCTGCAAATTGAAATATTTATCTAGTGATTTGTCATATATGAATTCATAGGAGGAATATTAAATGTTTCCTAATTTAGAAACAGACAGACTCATTTTGAGAGAAATAACTCATGAGGATGCAGATGCCATTTTTTCTTGTTTTTCTAACGCTAACGTCATACGTTTTTATGGTCAAGATAAATTAGAGAGCGTCGAACAAGCTAGCGGATTTGTAGATTTTTTTTCTGAAAGTTTAAAGGAAAAAAGAGGAATAAGGTGGGGGATCGAAAGAAAAGGAGAAAAAGGGTTAATAGGAACAATTGGATTTAATGCTTGGTCTCCTAAACATAAACGGGCGGAAATAGGTTACGAAATCCATCCTGACCATTGGAAAAAGGGATATATGACTGAAGCAGTCTCGAAAATTCTTTTATACGGCTCGGAAACTCTAGGATTAACGAGAATTGGTGCTGTAGTTTTTATTGAAAATGTACCGTCAAACAATTTACTTAAGAAAATGGGATTTCAACAAGAAGGAGTCCTAAAAAACTATATGTATCAAAATGGTGAAGTATATGATACAAATGTTTACTCTTTTCTTCCTGAAAAATAATGTATGTAAGAAAGACACGTAATCATCATAATAAGGTTTTATGCATGAACACATGACTGAGGAGTTTAAATACCACAGTCATGTGTTTTATTATTGTTAATGTTGGATGGACAAACAATGCAGGCTCGTTATTTAGTCGGCTTACATTGTAAGATATTTAATTATTTTGGAAGTCTACTGTCGTGCATGAGAAAAGAAAAAATTTTAGATGCATCTAAGAAACTAATAGATTCAGGAAATTTATCATGAAGGGCACAAGCTGCTAGCTTATAATTTTCTTGAAAATCAAACATTTTCACATGAAATTTGGTGTCATTCAATGTGCTTTCTTCGAAATGGATCGACGTTACTTGTTGGTTTTGACGGGCGTAAAAGCTGTTTAATGGAATACTTAAGCCTTTTCCGATATTTTTTATGACACTTTCTTTTATTGTCCAGAGTTTGTAAAAATAATCCTTTTTACTAGTCGTTTCCTTCATTTCTCGGCTTTCAAAAGAGTGAAAAAATGAAATTAAAGCTTCATAGTCTATATCTGTCATTTGTTCAATATCTATACCCACTCGTTTAGTATCGACAATGCAAACAACCCAACTGCCAGAGTGTGAGACGTTAAAATGGAAAGCTGCTTCATTACAATATGGTTTGCCATATTCATTTCGCCGTATCACAAGGGGGATGGAAGCCTCTTTCTGGTTCTGGAGATAGATATAGTGAATTAATAATTCACCGACTACAGTTCTAACACTATCTTTATAGTGTTTAAAATTTTTTGCTTTGCTTAGAGTTTGTTTTGATAAAATGTGATTGTATGTTGTGTATTCAAAATTAAATTCATTAATACCCTCAATGTTAACTGCGTAAATTTCCATTTTGAATTTCTCCCTTTACTAACAAAACTAGATTTTTTCAGTTTCTGCATTTTCATCTAACAAAGCGATATGCTGCTTTTCCTTATTATCTATTTCTTATGTATCATAACTTCTTTTTTTAGTTTACATCCCATTATTATGAATGCCTTAAGTAATAGCATGTTTCGTTTCTTGAAAAAATTGTATAATTTCATCTTAATCTATAACTGTAAGGTTTCAAACTAAAAAAAGAGAGAGAAGTGTTAATACATAGAGTAACTTCGGCAAAGGTTGCTGACTCCAATAGGTAAACTATTCCAAATGTGATTTGATATAATTATAACTAACAGTTTGCTTATTGTGGAAATGCATGACGGGCAATACTATTTAAGGAGGCATTTTTTCATGGAATTAACGATTATTAATACGTTTACAGATCAACCTTTTAAAGGGAACCCTGCTGCTGTCTGTCTTCTTAGCGGGGTAAAGGACAGTGAGTGGATGCAACGAATAGCTAAAGAGGTTAATTTACCTGTTACGGCGTTTATTCACCTTCATAATGATGAATGGCAGCTGCGTTGGTTCACACCTTCGATTGAAATCCCAATTTGTGGACATGGGACGTTGGCAAGCTCTTTCTTTTTGTGGGAGAAAGGATACGTACCAAGGAATGAAGCAATTGTCTATCAGACAAAAAGCGGGCTTCTCACTGCCAAATTCGTGGATGGGATGGTTCAATTGGAATTTCCGTCATTAATGGAGCAGGAGACCGCTGCCCCGGATTTACTGATAAAGGCTTTGGGCGTTGTGCCTACGTATGTTGGTCAAAATAAATGGGATTATCTAGTCGAAGTTCAATCAGAGGAAATCGTAAGGAACTTAAAACCAGATATCGATTTGATTGCCCAATTACCGACTCGGGGTGTCATTGTAACGAGTCGATCGAATCTCAATGAATATGATTTCGTCTCTCGTTTCTTTTCCCCTGCCCAAGGCCTTGACGAAGATTATGTTACGGGCTCTGCCCATTGTTGTCTGGGGCCATATTGGGAAAGCAAGCTGGATAAAAATATCTGTATTGCCTATCAGGCATCGGAAAGAGGAGGGCTAGTCAAGGTTGAAGTAGCGGAAGACACAGTTAAACTTTCTGGCCATGCCGTGACAGTATTCGAAGGGAACTTGACTATTTAACGCTTGGTCACGGATGAAAATCATTTTAAACGTGAGGTCAAGCTCAGAGGGTCAATATTTCTTTGAATCTATGAGAAATACGGACACTGCAAAATGATAAACGAGCCGGAGCAAGGATTCTGTTCCGCTCGTTTTTAAAATGAGCCATAAGTTACCTTGCGAATCGCCGGGCGGCTGCCACGCATAGTACAACGGCAATATTCACAGCTACGAGTGCCGGACTGACTTTCTCATTTAGAATCATAGCAGCAAGGAGCAGCCCAAAAAAAGGTTGAAGAAGCTGTAGCTGTCCAACCGCTGCAATACCGCCCTGGGCGAGACCGCGGTACCAGAACACGAAGCCGATGAGCATGCTGAATAAAGACACATAAGCAAGGCTGAAGAGAGCAGGATCACCGATGTCCGCCCACGAGTCCGGCGTATAATAGAACGAGAGTGGCAGCATAAGGGGAAGCGATAGAACGAGAGCCCAAGAGATCACCTGCCAATTCCCAAGCTTGCGTGAGAGCCGAGCTCCTTCTGCATAACCGAGACCACATACGATGATGGAAGCCAGCATGAATGCATCACCGATCGGCGATGATTCCCCATTTTGGATTAGGGCAAAGCCTGCGACCAGGAAGCTGCCTGCAGCTGAAAAGATCCAGAAGGAGGGTCGAAGCTGTTCACCCCCCCGAAGTACCCCAAAGATCGCCGTCGAGAGCGGAAGAAGCCCAATGAAGATAATGGCATGCGCAGACGTGACATATTGCAGGGCCAAGGCTGTCAGCAGCGGGAAACCAACAACCACGCCAAATGCTACCACCAATAAAGGAACGATATCGCTTCTGACAGGACGTTGCTGCCGGAAGATGAAAAGGAGAGCGCCAGCCAATACGCCAGCTATCGCAGCGCGGCAGACGGTGAGGAATAACGGATCGAAATCCGCTACAGCCAATCGTGTCGCAGGTAGCGAGCCGCTAAAGATCAGTACGCCAAGAAAACCATTCATCCAACCATTTGCTGCTTTGTTCATTACAATCACTCCAAATCATGTTTCTTCTTGATTAAACTACTTTAAATGACTAAATCAATTTTTTATCTAGATCCTCTTATTAAGCCTTTCATAATGGATTACAATGACTATAAACTTACATTGACCTTTAATAAACAGCCAGTTTCCTTAAATAAAACCATGCCAGTTAGGAGGAATCATATAAATGGATATCACGTTTTTTTTAAATCGAAATCTAGACATTCCCCTTTATCAACAGCTCTATCAGCTCTTCAAAAAAAATATGCATGAGGGCCGTATTCAAAAAGGAATGAAACTCCCTTCAAAAAGGTTGCTAGCCACTCAGCTTTCAATTAGCCAAACGACTGTAGAACGGGCTTACGAACAGCTTGCTGCTGAAGGCTACATTATGAGCAAGCCGAGAAGCGGCTGGTTTGCTGATTATAATGATTCTGATTTTATCCTTGTTAAAATGCCAGGCACCTCATCCATTAAGCCAAAAACAGAAGAGAATGAACAATCGATTGATTTTCATTATGGCAATGTGGATTCTGCCCACTTCCCTTTTTCCGCTTGGCGAAAAAGCATGGTCAGTAGTTTAGATCAATATGGTCAACAGCTTTATCGGCCAGGGAATGTTTTAGGAGAACTTGAGCTGAGAACACTCATTGCAGAATACTTGTATCAATCGCGCGGCGTCAATTGTCAACCTGAACAGGTCATCTTAGGGGCTGGGAACCCTGTTCTGATGCAGATCTTGTGCCAAGTCTTCGGCCCGAATATTTCCATAGGGTATGAAGATCCGGGTTTTCCGAGAACGAGAAAGATTTTTGAAGTCAATCATATGAAGATTCTTCCCATACCAGTCGATGATGAAGGAATCTGTATCCAAGAAATCCGAAAAGAGAAGCCGAGCCTTGTGTATGTAACGCCATCTCATCAATTTCCACTCGGAACGATTATGACGATTAACAGAAGAATGCAGCTGCTTAAATGGGCGGCAGAAAATCAATCATTTGTCATCGAGGACGATTATGACGGCGAATTCAGATACAGCGGACAGCCGATCCCCTCCTTGCAAGGTCTTGACCAGCATGACCGTGTCATTTATATGGGCACTTTCTCTAAATCTCTCCTCCCTTCAATGCGTATCAGCTATATGATTCTTCCGTTACCTCTTTTAGAAAAAGGCAGTGAAATCACTTCCTTATATAAGCAAACGGTGTCCTCTCACAATCAACTGACGCTTGCTGAATTTATAAAAAAGGGCGAATGGCAAAAACACATCAACCGAATGAGAAAGCTGTACCAAAAAAAAAGAGCCATTTTATTAGAGACCTTACAAAGCGAATTAGGAGGACAAGTGAAGATTCGGGGAGGAAACTCGGGGTTGCATATCTTGCTTGACGTTTACTCACCATTTAGTGAAAAAGAGCTCATTGGGAAAGCAAAAGAGCATGGCGTGAAAATTTATCCTGCCTCTCTTTTTTATAAAAGACAACCGCCGACAACCACAGTCTTAATTGGATTCGCAGGTGTTTCCGAAGACAACATACAAGAGGGCATAAAAAAACTGAAAGCTGCTTGGATAATATAAGTCAGCTTTTGGTTTTGATTATGATATCTACTTTTCCTTTAGTAAAGACGGTTTAACGATCAAATAATACTACTGCAAGTAACCAGAGCTAACAAAGGGATACTCTCCTTTTTTGGTCAATTGCAAATTTAGGTATAAAGACCAAAGGTGGTTTTATTAAGGAGTGATACTATTTTACTACTGAATAATTTTATTGATATATCATCTTTAAGGTAATGGGTATTTTGGGGTGATTATAATGATAATATTCTGTTAAAATTCCACTTTAGATTGTAAATTTGTTTTAAAATTGGATTTTTTTGTTGTAATATAGGATATACACGGATCTTTAGAGGAAAAAAGTAGGGGGATTTGTGTATAAGTAATTAAATTTATCTAGATTCAATTTTTTGAAAAGTATGTTAACTCTATGGGTATGTTAGCAATATGTTATATCAGTATAGAACATATGGGAGGCTTAACTATAATGGGGAAAAAGAAAATCGTAAAAATTGCAACAGCTACCATAATGGCTGCGACAACGATCGTAGCAGTAGCACCTGCACCATCAGATGCTGCCACTAGCCTGAATAGTAAAATCAAAACGGCAAAGGCCACTATCAAAAAACCATTCGACACCTATTTCTACTCTTCTAAACTCGCTTCCGTGTCCACTGTTGAGAGACAAATCAAGTCAGCAAAACAAGCAAAAAAAGACATCAACTCTACCATTAAAAAATCAATGTTAAGCAAAAAAGAAAAAGATGCCAAATACAAAGAAATCGAAGCTTATGATAAGTACATCACTCGTTCAGAGGGATATGTAAAAGGGTATAAAGCGGCAGAAAAAGCAAAGGCTGCCAATGATAAATCGATTAACGCCCTGACGAATTCAATCATTGCCAAGAAATCAAATGAGATCAGGGATCAATACAATGCATTGGATAAAGCTGTGAAAAAGACAGACAAAGCCATTAAAGATACGGTTTACGGTGCGAAAATCGAAAAGCTTTTATACGATAAATTCACTAAATCGACCAAAACAGCTTTGAACGGTGACCTGAAAGTGCCGTACTACTATGAAAAAGTTGCTTACTGGGTGACGAAAGGTGATTTAAAAACCGCAGACAAGCGGATGAATACCGTTTCTTCGCAGTTGAAAAAGGTCAGCAAAACATCCAAACTCGGAAAAGCCATACATGCTTATGTGAAAGAAGTGAAAGGCAAGTATGATGATGCGGTATATGCAGAAAAGAAACAAGAAGTGGCAAAACGGGTAAATGCCTATGTAGCTCTTGCCAATGGGGAACTTAAAACGAAAGAACAGATAAACGCAGCTAAAAAAGCGAAAGCTGCCATCAATTTAAATGGAATCAAGGAGTCTGACCGTAAGGATTTTCAAGCTAAAATAGCATTGGCGGATCAGAAAGTTGCCGCTG
Organism: Peribacillus sp. P4_B1; assembly: GCF_056402395.1. Taxonomy (NCBI): domain Bacteria; kingdom Bacillati; phylum Bacillota; class Bacilli; order Caryophanales; family Bacillaceae; genus Peribacillus; species Peribacillus sp. P4_B1. The sequence continues at coordinate 22,376 of NZ_JBFUHM010000027.1, read as the reverse complement.
CTGAAGAAGCTTTGAAAAATCCAGCGAAGGCAATCACGCTTTCCTTGATGCATACGAATGACACGCATGCCCACTTGGACAATGTGGCCAAAAGGGTGACAGCTGTTAAAGAAGTGCGTAAGAGTAAGCCGCAAGCTATTTTGGTTGATGCTGGTGACGTATTCTCGGGAACACTCTATTTTAATGAATTCAAAGGCCAAGCGGATCTTCGCTTCATGAATTTAATGAAATACGACGTCATGACATTCGGGAATCATGAGTTTGATTTGGGATCAAGCGCTGAGGGGCATCAAGCTTTGGCAGACTTCATTAAAGGGGCACAGTTCCCATTTGTCAGTTCGAATGTGGACTTCTCCAAAGATGATAAATTTAAGGGACTATTCTCGGACTTGATTTCAAGTAAGCCGGAGCAAGGGAAGATATACAATGGAATCGTAAAACAAGTGGATGGTCAAAAGGTGGGTTTCTTTGGGCTTACAACTGAAGAAACGAAAGATATCTCAAGTCCTGGAAGTATAGAATTTGAAAACTATCTTAAAGAAGCCGAAAAAGCGGTCAAGGCGTTCAAAGGCATGGGGGTTAATAAGATAGTTGCCGTATCCCATATTGGTTACGATGACAATCCAGCTTATGACAATGATTTAACATTAGCTGCCAAGGTCAAGGGCATCGACGTGATTGTGGGCGGACATAGCCATACGCAGTTAGACGCTCCCGTTGTTATTGACAAGGATGATAAAGGGAAAACGAAAGAGCCGACTGTCATCGTTCAAGGGTATCAATATAGCGACTATTTAGGAACGATCGATGTGAATTTCGATAAGGAAGGCAAGATTGTCGGACAAGCCGGACAGCTGATTAAGCTTTCTGAAAAACAGGATGATGCCGAAGCGGCAAAAGTTCTCGAAACATACTCCTCGAAGATTAAGGAGCTGAAGGAAACGAAGACTGGTGCATCAGCTGTGAAGGCATTGGAAACCCCGCGTGATGCAGGAGATGCAACGAAACCGAGTGTTCGTAAAAATGAAACCGAACTGGGAAATTTAATTACGGACGGAATGCTTAAAAAAGCAAAAGAATTTAATAAGGATGCGGTCATTGCTTTCCAAAATGGCGGGGGCATCCGCGCTGGCATTGATCAAGGTGAGATCACTTTAGGGGAAATCCTGACCGTTTTACCGTTTGGGAATACGCTGGCAACGATGAAGCTTACGGGTGCAGAAATCAATGAAGCATTAGAGCATAGTGTAAGCCTCGCTCCTAAGGAAAATGGCGGCTTCCTGCATGTATCAGGGATGAAATTCAGCTACGACAGTTTGAAGGAACCAGGCAATCGGGTGACAAAGGTTGAAGTCCTGGGACAAGATGGAACATATTCCGAATTGGATGCAACGAAGGAATATGTCGTGGCGACCAATGCATTTACAGCTAAGGGCGGGGATGGATTCTCCGTTTTCAAGAAGGCTTATGAAGAAGGAAGAGTGACGGATATCGGGCTCGCTGATTGGGAGAATCTACGGGATTATGTAAGCGGGCTGAAAACTGTCGATCCAAGCATTGAAGGACGCATCAAAGATGTGGCCGGAAACTCTACAGACCCGACTTTGGTATTGGCTAAAGACTTTGGCGGAACGGCTGATGCGCCAAAAAAACATGAAGGTAATGTAGTTGTGGATATCACGGATATCGCTTCATTGGAAAATGCAGTGGTTAAAGGGAATCTTACATTAACAGGAACTCCATCAGATAGCTTTGCCTTTTCAAATGTTACAGTCGAAGGCAATTTGGATTTATCGGGGCTTAACGGTAAAACCGTGAGCATGAACGGTGTCACGGTGAAAGGCGAAACCATTTTTTAAGCGGTATTCAAATGATTGCTGCACCTACGTAAAAAGTTGGAGGGGTTGAGATCTTGAAGAAGAATGGGATATGCAAGCTTTTCTTTGCCATATTGATCGTGCTATCAACGGTTTTGCCATATGCTGCCGCTGCAAAAGCGGAAGGGACAATAACGGTAACGGAAGCGATTAATAATAACAGCGGAACGGCAACGGTGAAGGGATACATCGTCGGCACAGCTAAAAGCGGTACAAGCTATCAACATACATCGCCTTTTACTGAAGGTACGAATATAGGTATTGCAGATAGTCCGGATGAAAAGGATGTAAAGAAAATCATGCCTGTTCAGCTTCCAGCCGGAAATATCCGAACGGCTTTGAATCTAGTCGAACATCCGGATTTACTCAAAGCACAGGTGACGATTACGGGGAAGCTGGAAAAATATTTTTCAGTACCAGGTCTGAAATCAGCAACGGATTACACAATCATCACTGATGGAGGAACACCTCCTGAACAGCCTGATGTGAAGGTTCTGGAATCCATCGCCGAGGCCCGCACGAATACGGAAGATGTTGTGCAGGTTGATGGGGTGGTCACCACAGGGCTTGGATATTGGGGAGGAAAAGGCTTTTATATTCAAGATGAAACGGCTGGGCTATATGTATATGGTTCTTCATGGCCTGAGGATGTAAAGCAAGGGGATAAGGTTCGTTTAATCGGACAAGTATCCGCTTATAATAAGGAATTACAAATTCAACCAACTTCCCTTAAAGTCGTTTCTTCTGGGAATGAACTTCCTGAAATCCAAAAAATTGACGCGGCTGGCGTCAATGGGGAAACACAAGGTGAGCTGGTCACCATTGAAAAAGCGACCATTACAGAATTGGCCGCATCGGGAACATATGGAACATTCGAATTCAAGGCGGCAGATACTAAAGGGAACTCTGTTATCGTTCGCCATGATAACCGGAACGGGTCGAATTATGAAGATTTCCTGAAGAGCTTTAAAGAAGGGGATGTCATTTCCGTAACCGGAATATCATCGCAATTCAATGACACGTATCAACTGAAGCCACGTGGTCTTGAAGATTATGAACTGGTGAACAAGCCAGCAGTTTACACGGATATTTTCCCTGGTACGGTAAGTGAAAATACAAAAGTATCACTTGATTCGGGTTGGGAAGAAGCGAAGATCCATTATACGCTGGATGGATCCACTCCGACGTCTTCAAGTGCTGTGTACACAGAACCTATCATTTTAACGAAAGATACGGTCATCAAGGCAATCGCTATCAACGACAAGACATCGGAAGTTTTCACATTTGCCTATACCGTTAACAAAACCACTGAAGTGAAGATTCGTGACATTCAGGGGATGAATCATTTTTCATCTTATGAAACTCAACTCGTCTCAGGTGTGGAAGGTGTCGTCACTTATGTAAAAGATGCGAATAACTTTTACATGCAAGATCCCAACCCGGATAAGGACTTAACGACTTCCGAGGGAATACTTGTGTACAACAAAGCGCATGGCCTAAAAGCGGGCGATCATGTCAAAGTGGCCGGTAAAGTCGTTGAGTGGTATGTCGAAGGATACGCTGAAATGAAAACGACGGATCTGCCAACAACTGAATTGACTAATACGACGATTGAAAAGCTTGGCACTGCAGCGATGCCAGAACCGATCGTCATTGGAAAGGATGTCATTCCGCCGTCTGAGAACATCGATGATGATAGATTGACAGACTTCAATCCGACTGAAGACGGCATTGATTTCTATGAGAGTTTGGAAGGGATGCTCGTAGAAGTATATAACCCGAAAGTGGTCGCTCCTCAAGACTATGGTGAATTGGTCGTGATCCCAGGGAATATGGAAACGAGCACTGCAGTTAGAGGTGTCAAAATAACGGAAACGGATTTCAATCCTGAAAGAATAACCCTCGATATGGATGATGAATCATTTGTGGCGAAAACTGGTGATTCTTTTGAAGGCTCGGTTACGGGTGTCATCAGTTATGGATATAGCAACTATAGGGTATTGACGGATAAAAATAAGCTGCCGGCGCTAAAGGATGGCGGAACGGTTCGGGAAGTGACTTCCCTAGAGAAGGATTCCGATAAACTATCGATCGCTTCCTATAATATCGAGAATTTCTCCACTCAAACCGCTAACTCGAAAGTTGAGACGATCGCAACATCCATCATTACTAATCTTAAACAACCCGATATCATCGGCGTAACGGAAATGCAAGATAATGATGGTGCAACAGATAGCGGGACAACGGATTCTGCTCAAAGTGCCAAGAAATTGACCGACAAAATAAAAGAGTTGGGCGGCCCGCAATATCAATTCATCGATATCGCTCCAGAAGATAAACGTGATGGCGGGGCACCTGGCGGGAATATCCGTGTAGGCTTTTTATACAATGTCGACCGTGTCAAATTAACGGAGGGAACGAAAGGAACGGCGACTCAATCCGTTGCCTTCAAAGATGGAAAACTTACATTGAATCCTGGACGAATCGAGCCTACAGATCCTGCCTTCACTTCGAGTCGGAAGCCTTTGGCCGCTCAATTCGAATTTAAAGGGGAAAATGTAGTGGTGGTGGCCAATCATTTTAATTCGAAGGGCGGCGATCAGCCACTATTCGGGAGAAACCAACCTCCTTTCCTTTCAAGTGAGACGCAAAGGCTTCAAATTGCCTCCATCGTCAATCGGTTCGTCAGTGATATCAAGGCACAGGATGCCAAGGCGAATATCGTCTTACTTGGAGATTTTAATGATTATGAATTTTCAGCTCCGCTTAAAACATTAAAGGGTAAAGATTTAACTAACATGATCGAGAAAGTCCCTTTTGAAAAACGTTATTCATACACATATCAAGGCAATTCACAAGTACTGGACCATATCCTGGTATCGAATAATATGGCGGCAGCCACGAAAGTCGATATTGTCCATATTAACTCATCCTTCATGGAAGTGCATGGAAGGGCAAGCGATCACGACCCTGTATTGATTCAAACCGCTTTAACTGAATCAGGGGGAGTTGAACCCGCTGCTCCGGAAAAAACGTATCATTTAACAAACGTTAAAACAAAAAGGCTTACAATTGCTTCACCTAGTGTTTTGATCGATCTTGACGAAACATCCAACATCGAAGAAGGTATCTGGTTAAAAGGTTCCTATGCTGTACTTAAAGGCCTTGGGCTGAAGAATGCAACTGTGGCTGTCAAACCGGATAAGGAAGGCGCAATCATTGATTTTGGAGGCATGGCGGTGAAGGAAGTCATCATTGATAACGCCAATGTAAAAGAAATCAGGGGCGCTGAAAATGTTCAGAAATGGTCTGTAACGGAAGGTGTCGACACTAAGAATATCAAGTTTTTCGATTCAAAAGGGGAAGCAATTGCTTCTCCTTTCGACCCTAAAGAAAATCATGCGCCCGTCGTAACGAAAAAACTGGAAAATCTTGAAGTGAAAACCGGTTCCAAGGTCACTATCGATTTGAGTGAGCACTTCTCAGATCCGGATGAAGATAAACTGACCTTTTCATCCACGATCGGTACAGTCACCGGCCCGACATTAACCCTTCCTGCAAATGAAGCTGGAACATACCTTGTCGCAGTCAAGGCCGAGGACCAGCAATCGGAAGTGGTTGCCCGTTTCACGCTGACCGTATCGAATGATAAGCCGCTTGAAGCTTATTATGAAACGGCGGCAGGAAAAACCGGAACGGAATTGAAATCGGTTCTTCACACGAAAATCAAGGGTCATACGATGTTATCTTATGATCAAGTGTGGAATGCCCTTAAAGAAACGGATGAAGATCCGGATAACAAACAGAATGTCATCTTGCTTTACTCTGGAAAGTCTATTTCGAAGAACGCCAATGGAGGCAATGCCGGACAATGGAACCGTGAACATGTTTGGGCCAAGTCCCACGGTGATTTTGGAACAAGCAAAGGCCCTGGGACCGACCTTCATCACCTCCGCCCAGCTGATGTGACAGTGAATGGTAAACGGGGCCACCTTGATTTTGACGAGGGCGGTCAAACATATAGTGGCTGTGAATGTAAGTTTGATTCAGATTCATGGGAGCCGCCGGATCATGTTAAAGGCGATATAGCCCGGATGTTATTTTACATGGCCGTCCGTTATGAAGGAAACGGTGAGTTGGATCTGGAGTTGTCCGATACAGTCAATACGTATCCAAAGCCGCTTCACGGAAAGCTATCGACACTTTTGAAATGGAATGATCTCGATCCAGTCGACGATTTCGAGAGCCACCGAAATGATGTAATTTATGACTGGCAGAATAATCGCAATCCATTTATCGATCATCCTGAATGGGCGTCCGAAATTTGGGGGGCCGCTGAATCCATGGATGTGAAAAAAGCGAGTTAGATCGGCTCTTATATTGAATGCAAGCTACACTACAGACTGTAGACAACCTCGATGAAAGTCGTGTTTGCCTATAGTCTTTTTTATTTCCAAATGAAGTTATTTTTTAATAAAACTTTTATATCGTTCGGTAAAAACATCGCAACTCTCCAAATGCACTCCTCTTTATCTCCATATAGATCCGGATTGGTCCTTATATCAAGGGAGGTATAAAAATGAATTTTATCAAACGCGCATTTTTAAGTGTACAAGCAAGAAAGGGAAAATCCCTTTTCTTATTTGCAGGATTTTCCTCGCAAAATGTTGCAGAAACAGCGAGTGATCTCACTAGAAAAAAGTTGGGAGTTGATGTATTGCCAGGATTAAATCAAGATGAGCTTCCCAAATACATTGAAAAACAGAGAGAAGAAAAACCAAATGAACCAGTACGTTTTCAATTTCAATATTCTTCATAAAGGGTCAAGCTGTTAAACTCATTATTAAAAGGTGATTTAATTATTTCAAAATACTGAAAAATCAAACATTACTTCTGCTATAAAATTTTAAAAATTTTGATAGGTATGCATACCGATATATGTTAATATGAGATATAAAATGAAAGGGTTTACATTCTGGGTGGAATAAAGATATCTTAATATAGTAAGAATTCATTTAATTCTACTCCTTATTTTTTCGTAGAGACACAGCCAACTATGGAACGAAAACAAAGGACCGATGATGTTGTTCTTTAATCGGAAAATCGCAAATGAATTAGTAGTTCGCCTATAAATATTAAGTCAAAGTATACTAACTATTCACTAAGAGGAGAGACGTTAATGGAAATTTTAAAAGGAACGGCCTTATTATTATTGGTACTTGGTTTATTTTCTTTATTCAGTTTTAAAGCCCCAAAAGGGATGAAAGCAATGGGTGCTCTTGCCAATGCAGCGGTTGCCGCTTTTCTCGTGGAAGCATTTCAGCGGTATGTCGGAGGGGATTTATTTAATATCAAATTCCTTGGAGAAGTAGGGGATGCGGCAGGTAGCATGGGAGGCGTTGCAGCGGCTTCACTTGTTGCATTAGCACTAGGGGTTTCCCCTGTATATGCTCTATTACTTGGTGTTTCATGTGCTGGTTTAGGTTTGCTGCCTGGATTTTTCGCAGGATATCTCGTTGCTTTCCTTGTGAAAGTGATCGAGAAAAAAGTCCCTGCTGGATTGGATTTAATCGTTACAATCATCATTGCAGCACCGCTCGTTCGGTTTATTGGTGAGCATTTAACGCCTTTGGTCAATGCAACGCTTTTGAATATCGGAGGAATCATTACGGAAACGGCAAACAGTAATCCAATCTTAATGGGGATCATTCTTGGCGGAGTCATCACCGTCGTCGCCACTGCACCATTAAGCTCGATGGCCTTGACAGCAATGCTTGGATTGACGGGACTTCCTATGGCAATCGGGGCTCTTGCCGTATTTGGATCATCTTTCATGAACTTTGTTTTGTTCGATCGCTTGAAATTTGGAGATAGAAGTACTACAATTGCGGTTGCGATAGAACCTTTGACACAAGCGGATGTCATATCTGCAAACCCGATTCCTGTGTATGCAACCAATTTCATTGGCGGAGCGGCTGCAGGTGTGGTCGTGGCCATGTTTGGCTTAGTGAATAATGCGACAGGGACGGCAACACCAATTGCAGGGTTGGCAGTTATGTACGGTTTCAATGACCCTATAAAGGTGACGATCACAGCTGGAATATGTGCAGTTGTGGGAGCTGCGGTTGGTTTCCTTGGCTCGATCGTGTTCAAGAATTATAAGATCAGGACCGTTTCACAAATAAGGGTGAATGAAGAGCAAAAAGCGGCATAATGAATGGCCGTTAAAAAAATCTATTGCCAGAAAAGGGGCATTGAACAATGAAATACAGATCTGCATTCGATATAATCGGTCCCGTTATGATTGGACCTTCTAGTTCACATACAGCAGGAGCTGCCAGAATCGGCAGAGTAGCACGGACATTATTTGGAAAACAACCGAAGAAAGCCATCATTTCTTTGTATGGTTCTTTTGCAAAAACCTACCGGGGACATGGTACGGATGTAGCTGTCGTAGGGGGGATTTTGGATTTCGATACGGATGATGAACGAATTCCCACTTCATTGACGATAGCGGAAGAAGCGGGTATGGAAGTTACCTTTACAATTGAGGATACGGTGATGGATCATCCTAATACAGTCAAAATCAGACTGTTCGACGAGGATAAAGAAATAGAGCTTGTTGGGATCTCCATTGGCGGGGGAACAATAGAAATAACGGAGTTGAATACGTTCAAGCTTAAATTGTCAGGTGAAAACCCAGCCATTTTAGTTGTACACAACGATGTGTTTGGAATTATATCTTCGGTTTCGACAGTATTGGCGAATCATGAAATTAACATTGGACATATGGAAGTTTCACGAAAAGAAAAAGGTCAAATGGCCCTTATGGTGATTGAAGTCGATCAGAAGATCAAGGGCGATATCATGAAAGAAATTGAGGGATTGGAAAACGTTTCGCAAGTCATAAGGATGGTTGAATGAGAATTTTTAAAAGTGTTGGTATAGATAAGGAGGTAAAAACATGTTCCGAAATGTAGCAGAGTTGGTTGAACTTGCTGAAAGTAAAAATGTAAAAATCGCGGAAATCATGATTTTACAAGAAATGGAATTCTCCGGCTTGTCGAGAGAACAGATCATTGAAAAGATGGACAGGAATTTGACGGTGATGGAACAAGCGGTGGAAAGAGGTCTGAAAGGGGTGCAATCCGTTACAGGCCTAACGGGCGGGGATGCCGTTCTTTTGCAAAATTATATCAAGACGGGCAAGGCACTCGGAGGCAATTTATTATTGGATGCCGTCAGTAAAGCGGTTGCGACGAACGAAGTGAATGCAGCAATGGGGATGATTTGTGCCACTCCGACTGCCGGTTCTGCGGGCGTGGTTCCCGGTACGTTGTTTGCCGTGAAAGAAAAACTAAACCCGACCCGGGCAGAGATGATTGAATTTCTTTTCACCTCCGCTGCCTTCGGATTCGTGGTAGCAAACAATGCTTCCATTTCTGGAGCAGCTGGTGGCTGCCAAGCAGAAGTGGGCTCGGCAAGTGGAATGGCGGCAGCTGCGATTGTAGAACTGGCCGGCGGTACACCAAGTCAAGCCGCGGAAGCGATGGCAATCACACTGAAAAATATGCTTGGATTGGTTTGTGATCCAGTGGCAGGTTTGGTTGAAGTTCCTTGTGTGAAACGCAACGCAATGGGGGCATCCAACGCGATAACGGCAGCTGATATGGCACTTGCAGGCATTACGAGCCGCATTCCATGTGACGAGGTTATCGATGCCATGTATAAAATAGGATTGACCATGCCAGTTGCACTACGTGAAACGGCAGAAGGCGGCCTTGCTGCCACTCCGACTGGACGTAAATTGGCAAAGGAAATATTCGGTTCATATAAATAAACATTCAGCCCCATTAACCAATTTGTTAATGGGGTTTTTAATTTTTGGCTCTTTTCGTAAAGATTGTTGTTTTTAAAACGAAACTATTTAAGGTTGATTGGAGCGGAAGTGCGAGACTCCTGCGGGAGCAGCGGGACAGGTGAGACCCCACAGGCGTTTATGCCGAGGAGGCTCACCGCCCGCTCCAAGGAAAGCGAGCATCTGGAGGGGAAATCAACCACAACTCACTACCTGGTAAATAGCAACAAAGTATGGAAAACAGCCTAATTTTTTAAAGAATTTGGAGAATTTTGTAATTAAAAAAGGAAAATGAAGGAAGATGGAGGGATATGGCGTTTACGTACACGGTGATAAGAACAGCTGTCAGGAAATCTGAACTATCAGTGAATATGGAGCTGTAGTAACTTTGTAAGTTATCATTTTCAATGATAAGATGAGTACGAAATTTACTTTGGAAAGGATTGATTCTTCATTAATTTTCTCGAATTAACGTACACGTCGGCAATGGAAAAAGCAATGTTTCAGGCTCATGGTATCGGCTATGCACTATATGCTCAAAAACTGGAGCAACGCATAATGGTTGAACAAGAACGGGAACAGGATTATCTACAAAGCAGGCGTATATCAGAGGAGATGAGATCCAATCTTTTTTTGGGGAGTTAATATCGATTTACTTGTCACAGATAACATAAAACGAAAAAATCAGATACAAACGAAAGAGCAATCTGAAGGTTGCTCTTTTTTCATTATTAACAGGGAATTTCAATGTAAAGAAGGAAGCAAACATTTTAAATAGAATGTATTTTTAGAAGAGGAGGATGATCCTGTTGGAGAGAAGAGCGTTAATTGTATCTGCATTACCGGAATATGAAGAAGAAATTGGGCGGTGGCTATGGTGTTTAGAAGATGTTCGCCGTACGCTTATAACGGAATTAACTGGAATCAGCCAAAATTCACTCGATTCGAAAATGGATGAAAGGCAAACGATTGGCTCGCTGTTATATCACATAGCATTGGTCGAGGCAGATTGGTTATACGAGGAGGTACTTGTTACGGAATGGGATTCGGAAATCCGTGCTTTGTTTCCATTGGAATGCCGTGCTGATGATGGCTCCCTAACACATATTGAAGGACAAACATTAGAAGAACATTTCTACCGCCTTAATAAAGTACGTCAAGTTTTTCTTTCAAACTTCCGTTCAATGAATCTAACGGATTGGCGTAAACCGAGGGTGCTTGACCAATATGACGTCACGCCTGAGTGGGTCGTTTACCATTTGATTGAACATGAATCACATCATAGGGGGCAAATTTTTCAATTGCTGAGGAAATTACGAACGAATAAGAAGATACAAGAAATGGGATTTTAAATCCTGCTATCCAGCTATAGCCGGAGCTGCCTTTATCGCAGTTTTTTTTCCAATCAATATGCAAATTACATATGTCGAGAGGACAATTCGACTACAAGAAAATAATTCGGCCTACAGAAAAAAAAGTCCAGGAATTATTCCTGGACCGATTTTATATCATTAATCAATTTGATGATTATGACCCGGACGTAAGATGCTGAAGGCATACCCAATGATTCCTCCGACTATTGCAGGGATGACCCACCCTAGCCCTGTATCGTACATTGGAAGGATTTCAGTGAAAAAATCATTGATGGATGAAATGTGAATCCCTGCTCCATTTAATCCATCCATTAAACTGATGATGAATGTTAAAAATAAGCTGCCTTGATAAACTTCAGGCCTTCCTTTAAACATGGAATGGAAAAATGTTAAGAAAATCAATACAATGGCCAATGGATAAATGGCTGTCATTACAGGTACGGAAATTGCAATTAACTCGGTTAGTCCAATATTGGCAATTATTGCACTAAATATGGATAAGCTTATTGCAATTGTTTTGTAAGGCAGCTTTGGAAATAATTTATGGAAGTACGTCGAGCACGATGTAATGAGTCCAACGCTCGTCGTTATACAAGCTACTGTGATCATCAATCCCAATAATAGCCCACCATATGCTCCAAAATAGTAATCCGAGACTTTTGCTAAGACATTTCCTCCATTATCCAAGTGTCCAAATTTCTCGACACTTGAAGCACCCATATAAGAGAGAGCTGAATAAAAGGTAGCAAGGATAACGGCAGCAATTGCGGTCGCTTTTCCACAAACGATCATTATTTGTTTTTTTGTTTTAGCACCTTTTTCTTTTATGGCATTAATGATGATGATTCCAAAAACAAAAGATGCAAGAGTGTCCATTGTTAAATAGCCTTCTTTGAACCCGTTGAAAAATGGTTGAATCGTATAGCTTTTGGCAGGTGCTTGAAAATCACCAATTGGATGAACAAAAGCGACTACCACCAGGATTCCAATGAACGTTAACTTGATGGGTGTTAAAATTTTCCCCACAATTTCGACAAATTTCGCAGGATTGAGCGAAAGAAGGCACGAAATCGTAAAAAAGATGATGGTGAAAATAAGTAAAGGCAGCGGCCCGAAACCTTCCGGCAAAAATGGTTTGACACCGATCTCAAAAGAAACGTTTCCTGTTCTTGGCATTGCAAATAATGGACCAATGGCTAAATAAAGAACGGTTGTGAATACAATACCAAACACGGGATGGACGCGGCTTGCTAATGATTGTAGATCATCTTTTCCCGAAAAACCCAGTGCCATTACACCAAGTAACGGTAATCCTACTCCGGTTACTAGAAAGCCTGCATTAGCTGACCAGATATTCGTTCCAGCTGACTGACCAAGCATTGGCGGGAAAATTAGATTTCCTGCCCCGAAGAATAGGGCAAATAACATTAACCCAATCACTACTATAAATGAAAATGGTACTTTATTAGACAAAATAAACCCTCCACGAAAAAACCAAAATTTACTATTTTGAAAAATTATTAAATTTTCTAAAAATTATATACAAACTAATATTTAAGAACGTATCGTATTATAACTAAATAAAATTGATATTTCAATATATTTTTTGTTTTTTGTTGATTTTGTATGATAAGTAATCTGCCCTCATCTTATTTTGAACAACTAAAAGCTTCTCATACCATTAATAAAATTCATTTTGGTAATAGTTGAAATGTATAAAAATGGGGTGGCTAATATAAAAAATTTCTTGGCCATTGTTTTATTTGTGCTGATTATAGGGGCAAGTGCATGTAACAAGGAAGTAGTCAAAGAAAACGGTGGGGCATCAGAGCGGAAATCTGTTAAAGAGGAAAATGTGGTCAAAGTGGAAGAGGCTGAAAAGTTATTTAAAGGCTATTATACCGCACGATATACCATCAAAGATCCAGCCAATCCGCCAACCTTTGCTGAAATTGCAGACAATGTTAAAGAATATTTATCAGAAGATGAATATAATGCCCAAATTCTTAACCGTAATTATTCAATCCCTTCATTGGTAGCCAAAGAAATTAATAAAAGCATTGTAGTGCAAGATGTGAAGCTTGAAGAACAAAGGAAAAATGAAGACGGCACAATAGATTACACATACACAACGGAATTTAAAGTTTATGACGAGAATTCATCTAAAGTTTATGAGAAAGAAGGAGAGGTCACGATAACCACCATAGATCATGAATTAAAAGTCACTCGTGATTGGAGTAGAGGGATAAAGATTGATGGTGTAGACGGTGGACTTTAATTGAAATTTTAATGAGGCGTAAGATAAAAAGGAGTGACTATATGAGTACATATTTGTTAGTTCATGGAGCATGACATGGAGAGTGTAGCTGGGAGAGGGTTGTCCCTTTGTGGCACTTGACATCAGGTATTAACCTTGGAGTTACCCGGACATGAAAAGGATAAAACTGTATCTTCCAAAGTTACGTTGGAAGACTTTACTGACCGTCTATGCAGCATTTTGGCTGTGAATCTGAACAGGTTATTTTCGTGGGTCAGAGCATGGGGGAATTGTCATAATACAGACAGCCAAATATCGTCCAATTCAATTGAACGTATATTTATGTGCCTTTCTTCCTGCAAGTGGGCAAACTTTACTTCAAATACTCGAAAATGACAAAAAGATTCGCATTAGGGTGACTAAGCATTAATGGAACTGCAAGGGTAAATTTATATTGTGGAGGGTTAAAATGAAATTCTTTAGAAGTATGTCTATAAAAGAGTCAATTAATTGGAGAAAAGGGGCAATACTTGGTTTTTACACCTATATGTTGCTATTATTTATAAACTATATTTACTTTCTAATATATGGAGTTGATCCTTTTACTTCCGTTGTAATTTTTTGGACTGGATTGTTAGTAGCTTTCGGGTACGAGTTTATCTTAAATTTAAAGTCTAAAATGAAATTAAATAAATGAACTAATAGTAATACATAAAAGGATATACCCTATTTCTTTATTGAAGCATCGCCTTATTCTTAATGAACTCCCATGAAAATTAAAAAACAAAAAATCTAGAAAAAACCACAACAATAGACCTGGTAAAACGCTTTTTATAAAAAGGATGAGCCTTGGCTGTAACAGAAGGCGTTGTTTCTTACCATCTGTTCAAGAACAAAGTGCCAACATGCATTTAGTGGATTCCTGCGTAACACTGATATGCTTAGACGGTAGTTCTGCTTACAAATGGTAGTTTGTTATAGGATAATGGTCATATATTTGATGGGTAAAATATTAGGTGAAAAACTCCAAAAAGAAGGAAGTGCTAAACGATGAATTTAGAAATGGTTATGCAGGAGCTTGAAGCCCTTGGCAAGGAACGAACTAAAAAAATATACATATCCAATGGTGCGCATGAGCCGCTTTTTGGCGTGGCTACAGGAGCTATGAAACCAATTGCAAAGAAAATAAAAATAAGTCAAAGTTTAGCTGAAGAGCTTTATTTCACGGGGAACTACGATGCAATGTACTTTGCAGGCATTATTGCAGACCCAAAAGCCATGACTGAGTCGGATTATGATCGTTGGATGGATGCTGCGTATTTTTATATGCTGTCCGATTTTGTAGTGGCTGTAACTTTATCAGAGTCAGATATTGCACAAGAAGTTGCAGATAAATGGATCGCAAGCGGTGAAGAGCTGAGAATGTCAGCGGGCTGGAGTTGCTACTGCTGGCTTTTAGGGAATCGACTAGACGTTGAATTTTCAGAAAGCAAGATTTCCAATATGCTTGACATTGTGAAAAATACGATTCACGATTCGCCAGAACAAACGAAATCCGCTATGAATAATTTTCTATACACCGTGGCGATTTCATATGTGCCACTCCATGAAAAGGCAGTCGAGACCGCAAAGGCAATAGGAATAGTAGAAGTCAAACGGGACAAGAAAAAAAGCAGTATTTTAAATGCTTACGAAAGTATTCAAAAAGCAGTTGATAAAGGAAGGCTTGGTTTTAAACGCAAACATGTAAGATGTTAAAATTAGCCGTATGAATGTAGCTCTTTTGTGATTTTTGAGCAAAACAGGCGCTTAATTGAATAGGTATCACAGAAATCCTTTTTTATAAAGTTACAATTGTTAAGAAAAGAACCATGAATAAATATTTGATTATTTTGAAAATTCGTGATAATATTTATGCATAAAAGAATCAATCGGCAATGGCGCCTGTTTCAATAGCTAATAACGAGCTATTGGGCAGGCGTCTTTTGCATTTTTTAGGGAGGGATAATATGAATAAGAGAACTAAATTAAAAGCTTTATTTGGCATGATCGTTATTTGCTTGTTTTTGTATGCTTCCTTAGGAGCGGCTGCAAGCGGAAAAGCGGTTTCGACTCCGCAAAATAGGGAGGGCCATTGTATTCAAGTGCTCGATAAAGGGAAATGGGCTCCTGACACCTATAAGTCTGTTCAAAACCTAATTGATAAGCATTGTGCTGGAAGTACAGGATACGATCCAAATCGAAAACCTTATGTTGTTTTTGATTGGGATCATACGAGTATCATGAATGATACGGAGGAGGCCCTCTTTCTTTATCAAATTGATCACTTGGCATATAACATGCAACCGGAAGAGTTTTATGAAGTGATCAAAAAGAATGTGCCGAATGGACCCTTTTCACAAGAGTTTAAAAACCTTCAAGGAAATGCGGTAACTCTTAAGGAAATCGCCGAGGATCTGAAGCGCGATTACGAATTTCTTTATTCCAACTATAATGGGATGAATGGAAAAGAGAGGTTAGAAACGCTTCATTCAACTGATCAGTTTAAAGATTTTAAAGCGAAAATGTACTTTCTGTATGAAGCCATTGGGGAAACATACGGTGTTGAAATCGGATATCCATGGGTGCTTTATTTATTTGCCAACATGTCGACCGAAGAAGTTCAGCAGCTTGCAGAGGCTTCAAATGATTATAATTTAGGGGCGGAAATGGCATCGGTGACGCTTATCAGTCCTGGGTCAATGTTAGGAAAAGCCGGTACTGTTCAAGTTACCTATAAAACAGGACTGCGTCTGGCCTCGGAAATCGCAAACTTAATGCATACTTTTATGGAGAATGGGATTGACGTTTTTGTTATTTCGGCTTCGATGGAAGAGGTGGTGGAGGTATTTTCGTCAAATCCAAAATACGGCTACGACGTTCCAAAGGAAAATGTCTTTGGGATGAGATTAAAAAAGAAGGAAGGAATTACTCAAGCAGAATATGAAGACAATTGGCCGATCACTGCTCGAGAAGGTAAGGTGGAAGTGATCGAACACGCCATCTCCAAAACGCGGGGCGGATACGGTCCGATATTCGTAGCGGGAGACAGCAGCACAGATTATGAAATGCTGACAATAAAGAGTTTGAAACTCGGTTTAATTATCAACCGCCTCAAAACAGGTGATATCGGCAAGCTTGCGAAAACAGCTGCAGAACGGATGGGCAAAAACAACCCGAAATATGTTCTCCAAGGAAGAAATGAGAATACAGGCTTATGGATACCGACTGAATACACGATCAAGCTTGGGTCAAATGAAGAAAAATTGTTGACGAATCCATAAAAAGATTCGTCCAATATTCCAGGATTAATTCTAACTTCTCTTTTCGCTATATTAGTTTTATTTTTACTAAAAAAACTAGTGCAATCTATTAGACGGTAAAACCGTCTTTTTTTTTATGTCACAGTATATATCACCTCTACAATAAGTCTTATTGAACTATCGGGGCAGGTTAGTTGAATAAAAATTTCCCAATCGAAACTCAACCAAAAACCTTTAAATGGTAAAATTGATAAAGAATTCAATTTTATAATTTAGGAGGAGTTTAGTTGAAGAAAATATTCACTATGTTATTTATAATAATGGTTTTAACAGCTTGTGGTACGAACGCATCGAACAAAGATTATAATGCGGAAACCTCTAAAGAAGAAAATAATGCCGAAACGACTAAAAAAGATACTAAATCGGAAACGACTGAACATAATTATCAATTTATAGGAGAAAGCGAACATTGGGAAGCTGTATATTCTTATGAAGCATCAGAAATATGGGGAGAAAATGATAACAAACAAACAACTCATTCTAGCAAAGAGAACTATGTATTTACATTAAAATACAAGGGGTCTTTGGAAGAGTTATCTTCCATGAAAAACCTTGAATACACATATGAAACAACTTCTTCAAGTGGAACTAAAACAGAGCAATACAATGAACCACCTAGCGAAAAAGTATTTACAACTAGTGGAGGTTCAGAAGGTGGAGCACTAGTAGGTGAAGGCGAAGTTATAAAGGTAAATGTAAAATGGGATGATTCTGAAGAGTCATTTGAACTGCATAATAAGGATAAGTAATTTAGTTGAAACTAACGGGTGCGTTAGCTGAAGATCGGAGCTGTCTTTAAAGGCAGCTCTTTCCTTATGGAACTAACGGGGCAGGATAGTTCCATAAGAAGTGTAGTCGAACTGTGACATAAAGAAATTACTAAGCACTTCCTTAATATGGTATTATCTCCTTATTACCCAAGGAGGTTTTACTTTGAAGATTATGGATCTTGACGAAAATAAGTTAACACAAATTCTTCTTATGGCTCCAATTTTGGCTAAAAACGATAATCATCTGCAAATCAAAACCGCGATGAAAGAGTATCCAATTACTCCTGGAAATAGTCTTGAGATTGAATTTGCTAAAGATTTATTTACTTTAACTACTGGGGAAATTATTAATAAGTGGTACGATGGAAACTTTGATATTACAGGTCTATTTTTTAAAAGCGACTGATTATCATAAGCCTATTAGGCTTATTTTTTACAATAATGATTCATCTTTGCTATTAATGAACAGTTTGTGTCAACTCTACAATAAGTCTTTAATGAACTAACGGGTGCGTTAGCTTAAAATCGGAACTCTCTTTAAGGCAGTTTTTTCTTTATGGAACTGCAGTTTAGTTAATGGTGAGCGCAATCAAGGTTAAAAAACTTTAATTTAGTATTGAATGTGAAAAAGCTAGTGACCTAAAAGTGATTAGCTTTTTTGTCTTATTCATACCTGTTTTTTCAATTAATTTATAATTAAAAATTCATTATTATAGAAAATACATTCATTTATCGTGCTACATTGTATTTAAATAAAATTAAAGGTTATTTTAACTTTAAGTGGTTTGTTTTCGGATATTAGTTGAACAACGTAGTGTTGAGACCTAATGCAAGGTTCTTACAGAATTAATTTAATTTTATTTAATCTATCGGGTACTTAAGTAGTAGATGGGGTTTCGGTGACAATGACCAAGTTAAGAATCTAAAAGTTATGTTATTTTTTAATTTAAAAATGAAGAAATGTAGTGTATACACTAATCTTATTTATAGGAGGACAGATCAATGAATACACGGGAAATCAAGGTCCAAAAACAAGGATGGATTCCTAAAAAGGAACGTATATGGGTAATCGTGGCGATTATTATCTCTGCTTCGATAATGCTTTGGGAACTTAAGGGACTATTACAACTTTCATTAACCACTTTACATAGCAGGCAGTTCGAACATACATTTAAAGGTTTTGGCTCCAATGCAAGAATTGCCTTATTTTTTGTACTTGCTTATTATGTGCTTCTTCGTGTTATTAGGCTTCGTATTCTGAAAGGTCAAGGCAAGGTGAAAAAATGGTTGTCCACCTTGCTGCGCTTTGCCCGAAGATGGCATACTCCGGCAGCGATTATCGCTATCGCTTTTATCATCTTGCATGCGGTAGCTGTCTTTATGCACGGCTTCAAATTTGATTTTAATAATATAAGTGGATTGCTTTCCTTGCTAGTCCTGCTTCCAGTTCCTATATCGGGAATATTTCGATATCAGAGGATGGACCGGAAGTGGCATTTGAGGTCTGGTGTTGCTTTTGCAATTCTATTTTTAATTCATTCTTTTTTATAACCAACACGTTATAAACCTTATTAGAGTCAGAGAAATAGTCTATTTTCAGGTGTAATGACGTAAATGTAACAATGGGGGAATAATAAAGTGATCGTTTCGTGACTTTTTAATAAGTGCTTCTTGGTAACTCTTTTTTTGGGAACGAGATTGTGAAGAATTATACTTAAACAAACGGGTGCGTTAGCTGAAGATCGGAGCTGTCTTTAAGGCAGCTTTTTTGTTATGCAACTATCGGGGCAGGTTAGTTCAACAAGGATAATTCACAATTTGTATAGAATATGTAGATAACAAGAAATTCAAATAAGGGGTGTGCATCATAGATGGAAATTACCATCAAAAGAACAAGTTTAACTGAAGTAGATATGTTGTTGACTATTCAAAAAAAGGCTTTTGCAGAAGACTATAAGTTATACCAAGACCACGATACAACTCCTGTAAATGAGACACCTAAGAAATTAATCGAAAATATAGAACACTATATTCATTACACAATATGGTTAAATAACAACATTATCGGTGGAATAGATCTCCGTAAAAAAGAAAATATACTGTTATTAGACAAACTATTCATAGCAAACGAATATCAAAATAATGGTCTCGGAACAAAGATAATGAAATTAATGGAGGCTGAATTTCCATTGATAAAAATTTGGCGTTTATATACTCCATATTTAAACAAAAAAAATCAATATTTTTATGAGAAATTTGGCTATGAAAAGATAGGAGAAGTTCAGCTAACTGAAAAGCTTTTGTTATTTAAGTATGAAAAATGTATGTAACTTAAGGAGAATTTAAAGTACATAAAAGGAACACAAGATGAGTTTCTTGTTGAACTAACGGGTGCTTTAGTTCAAAAAGAGGGGTTGCTTCGGCAGCCTTTTTGTTATGGCACTAACGGGGCAGTTTAGTTCAACAAGGAGTTATAATATATTAGATTCAGAAGCTTGTAAAAGTGGTGGTGAAAAGTGCATATAAATGAACGAGATCCACCTATAATAAGAGAGGAAAATTGAATTGAGCATAGATATAGGATTTCTCTTCCTTGTTCTTTTATCTCTAACAGGATTAATATTGTCCATTAGATATACTAAAGAGCAAGATAAAGAGCAGAGTGAAGTAGTAAGTGGAGCAGGAATCTTCAGTAATTTTGTTTATCTTTTGATAACTTTACTACCATTTAAGGTAAGAAAGGCGATATATATTATAGTGTGCCTTCTTATGGTCATTTTGTTTTCTATTGGTTTATGGGAAGTATCCAAGGTTTAGTTATGCAACTAACGGGTGCGTTAGCTGAAGATCGGAGCTGTCTTTAAGGCAGCTTTTTTGTTATGCAACTATCGGGGCAGTTTAGTTCAACAAAGAGATACGAATCAATAACTAACAATTTATAATTAATGTCTCAACAAATATTATTTTTTTAGGGAGTGATTTCAGTGGGGAAAATTATTTGGGAAGAGGACTGTGATTATTACAAGTTAGAACCATTAACTGATGAAATCGTTGAAAAAGCAGAAGAAAAACTGAAAATAAAATTACCACAATCGTACATAAATATCCTCAAGGATCAAAACGGGGGATATATTAAATTTAACTCGTATCCATCTGATGTTCCAACATCGTGGGCTGATGACCATATTAACGTTGACCATATTTTTGGCATAGGTCAAAAAGATAGTATATTACAAAGCGAATCTTTAATTAAAGAATGGGAAATGCCCGAAGGACTGATTTTGTTTAATGGAGATGGACATACTTGGGTTGCTTTTGACTATCGCAATGTTTCTTCAGAGCCTCCGATTGTTTTTGTAGATAACGATGATGAAAAGATTATAAAAATAGCTGAACATTTTGATGAATTTTTAGAACGTCTATATACCGAAGAATCCGAACCTTTTGATGATGTTGAACTTCAGATGAAGGAATACAGCAAGGAGGAATTTGAAATCCTTATACAAATACAACAAGATAAGGTAGAGGAAATAAGGGATGCCTTAATTCATCTATCGCAATTTGAGTCTGATGTAGAGTGGTTGAGTAAACAATTATTAAAATTATGTAATCATCCTAATGAATATTTAAGAAATGATATTGCTGACATTGTATGGAATTATTTAACGTATCAATTAGATGATAAAACAATCCAAGAATTTATAGAGGTTTTCAAAAATGATACCGATATTGGTGTACAACAGTATGCTGAGATGATTATCGAAAAACTCAACTATTCTTATGAAGATTTACAAAGGGATTTGAGTTTAGATAACAGTGTCAGTTTTTCTTTTCAAGACCACATTTATCACATTAATGAACATTCCAACCAATGGCATCTCTCCGATTATGAATTCGATTTACAATCGTTTAGAACAACTGAGGAGCTACTAAAACAGGCAACCTTGGATGGAAAGCCTTTAAAAGAAATTTGGGATAATACAAAAATATTATAGTACTTACTATGCAACTAACGGTGCGTTAGCTGATCAGATCTGTCTTTAAGGCAGCTCTTTCTTTATGCAACTATCGGTGCAGGTTAGTTGCATAAGACAAGTAGGATTAAATAAATCTATTATTGAAAAAAAAGAGTGATTAACAGAGAAAATTTTATTAAGCTAACTTGTGCTATAGTTCAAGATGTGTGGCTGCCACCACCATTATCAAATGAATTGAGGATAGAAATTGAAATGAAGAAAAATATGTTTAGTTTTACGTCAGCCATAGTTGGAGTTATGGCTCCATTACTTTTATTTGTTGCAATTGAAATAATTAAGTTTAGTGATATATTACTAATTAGTAGTTTGAGCCTGTATGGTGTTTCTATTATATGTACGATTATCGCTGTGATAAGGAAAGAACAACATAAGATGAAGTACATCCCATTCCTTACACTAATCCCCTTTACTCTTTATCAATTATTAATTTTATTGGTTTATTCATTAGGGAAATTCATAAATGGATAAACTACGGGGCAGCATTCCTGTCCTGTATTAACTGAAATACTAAAAAGTGGAGTTTGTGAAGAAATCTACTTAAACTAACGGGTGCGTTAGCTGAAGATTGGAGCTGTCTTTAAGGCAGCTTTTCCTTATGGAACTAAAGGGGCAGGTGTGCGGCCGAGCCTAGGTCGTATCATATAGCGGGTGGGATTCCCGCCGAGTAAGAACTAGCCATTCGCTCGTAGCGAGTCTTGGAGGACTAAAGGTAACTCTAGTCTTTAAGCGTAGACAGTTAGGTGGCGGGCCGAAAGCCAAATGGTTGAAGGGATTGAGCTCCATAAACGTTAGTGAACCGAGAGGGCTGATGCCTTACCTGCGTGCAGAAAGCAATATTTTAT